>DAIQBE010000007.1:0-20299 GCA_036781325.1 Leadbetterella sp.
TTAACATTTTTTGGTTTATAAAAAACACGATTTTCAGCATCAAAAATCCTAGAAGCTTCTTGAATTTCATATTCCAACCTTTGTAAATTTGCAACTAACTCAGGATTTTTGGGTGCAAGTTTTAAAGCCTTCTCAGTAAACTCTTTTGCTTTATCAAAGTTATCTTGGCTTTCATAAACTTCTCCCATTTTTTTTAACGGCACATAATTTTCTGAATCAATATTACTCCATTTTTTGTAAATATTTAATGCACTATTGAAATCTTTTCTTCTTATATATATCTGTGCAATTTTATCTAGAACGTCATATCTTGAAGGTTCTAACTTTAAAAATCGTTGATAAACTTTTATGGCACTGTCGCCAGATCCAACGCTTGAAAGAATTTCGGCTTTATTAAAAATCAATTCTTTTTTAGCTGGAAAAATGGAAATGGCTAATTCATTCAACACTAAAGCTGAATCATTTAATTGATTTTTTGTATATATTTTAATTAACTGATTATAAGCATCAAAATTTGTAGACTTTAATTGAATGGATTTCCTATAACTATTAATAGCTGTTGTAGTATCGCCTCTTTTCGCATAATATTTGCCTTTCACCAAAAAAACATCCGAATTATTTGGATAAATTGCTTGCGCTTTGTTAAAATACTCAGCAGATTTATTAAATGTTCCCGCCTGATTATATAAATCAGAAATTAAAACATATAAGTCTGGAGAATCAAAATTTTGATTCTCAGCTAGTAAAGCATTGCTCAAAGCCTTAGGATCTTTGAGCTGATTTTGAATTTTTGCTTTTTGAAAAAGATATAATCCAAAGTTTGGATTTAATCGTTCAGCCCTACTAATATCTACCAAAGCGTCTTTATAATTTTCAATTCTTTCATATAGGAGGGATCTTTTATAATAATTATCCGGATCACTCGGGTTGTTTTTAATAGCTTCAGATAAAATACTTAACGATGCAAGATATTGATTCTCAAGATTAGCATTTATTTTTAATGGAATGATATAATAAGCCCTTGAACTCTCTTTACAAGAAATACATATGAATAATATAAAAACAATACTTAAATAAAATCTCATTCTTATTAGTTCGAAGTTCAAAACACAAAAATCCGAATTTTTTAACAAACCTAAAAGGTTTTCTCAGAAAAGGATACTAAAATATAAAAAATAGACTAAAACCAGATTGAAAATTGAAATACTAATAACTAGATGCGATTTTAGTGATATATATTGTTTTTCTAATTTGTGTATAAACTAAGTTTGATTTATTTCTTTTACGTTTTGAATTAGGAATATTCTTTAAACTTATCGCTTCAATTTTAGATTTGGAACCTTCTCCAATGAAATAATTGTCGTACCAAAATTTAACTCCATTATAAGAAGGAAGATAAATCATCTCTTTATCCCTTGGAATTTCATCCGTCAATTTATAAACTATAGGTCTGCTTCCAATATTAAAATTCCTAATTATTAAAGCAGCATTATTACAATAAGCAATTGATCCAATTCTCGAAAAACTTAAAGGTTGGCTTATCTGAGGACTAAGTAGATTTAATTCCAAAGAATTCGAGGAAACAAACATTCCATCTGTTGAAATATTCAGGACAATTCCGAAAAAAAAACGATAGCCATTTAAATTGGTATTTGATTGCGTATGATTATTCCTTCCTAAAAAGTTTATACCACTATTTGATTGTCCGCCTCCAAAGGAATGATTTTTTGAGCCCTGTTCTAACCTATAAAAAGCCCCTCCAATGCCAATGGTTTTTGCATTATTTGGAGAAAAATGAGGTAAAAAGGAAAAATTATTAATATTCCTTCCAAAAACCTTCGTTTGAATAGTAGAATCAATTAAACTTTTAAATGAAAATATTTTTAAATCATTTTCTTTGCTCATTAAAGTAAGATCATTATAAAAAAATCCTTTATCTCCTAAATTTGATTGATAAACACCTGTTAATATCGTTTTACCGTTTTGTAACTCAATTAACTTTGCACTTATTGGAACATTGGCAGATTGCTGAATAACTCTTCTTATAGCCAATTCATTTGCACATGTATCAAAATCAGCCAAAGTCAAGTAGGTGTCTTTAAAAAATTCTCCTTTCTTTCGTTTTTCATTTGTAAAACTTATCTCTTTTACACTCCACAAAGATTTTATGTTTTTATTTTGAGCGCTATATTCAAAAGCTAGACATTGTACTTTTCCTTCTATTCGTGTGCTTATAAGTCTACCCTTTCCTGTTTTAAATGAATATTCATAAATGGCAGCTCCTTTTTCATTTGAGCCAGCTAATAATAGCTTATCCCCTATGTATACATAATCTTGGTCATTAAAATTTTCTCGAATCTCAAAACCTTTATTTGTATGTTTGCCGGTCAACAAATCGAAAACGAAAAACTGATAATACATACCCTTTGTTTCTTTAAATAAAAAAGTAAACTTTTCTTTATCGAAAGAGAAGGCGGCTGGTTGATTTTCAACATCTAAATAAAGATCTTTTTCCCATTTCTTTTTAAGTTCTTTATCAAAAAATACTATCTTAGCCTTTGCTATATCACTTTTAATAAATAAAAAAACACCAATGGTATCCATTGGTATGATTAACTGCCAGCTAGGTTTACCTACTACTTCTACCTCAATATTTTGAATTACCTGGGCATTAGTTTCAAAAAAAATAAGCAATAAAAATAAAGCAAATTTCATTTACTAATATTGAATTTTCTGTATGAAGCAGGAGAGTTTAAAACTAGAATTTGCATCCGAATTTTTAACAACTCCCCAATTTAAAAAATACTGATCATACCAATGCTCGAAATTTTCGAATTCAGATTTCCTAAATTTTGACATTCTATCCTCTTTATTTTTATCGATCTCGGAATTTTTCATCAATTTACCAGATGAGTCAAACTCAGCTACCTGTAACTTGTTGTCCTTAGCATACGATACTAAGGTTTTTTCTCCGTTGTCGCTAAGTTTTAAATGGGATTTAAGATCAAAATACTTCAAATTTTTATATTGCACTGTATTGTCCCAAACTAGCTCCCCTTGTTCATCTATGGCCACAACCAATCCTTGGATGTATTTAAATCCGTCAAAAGTTTGAGAAGACCTAGTTCTATATCCCCAAAGAGCTGGATTGTTTGCCCAATAAGCACTATTAATATATTGCCTTCCCCAGAGAGAAGACTGAAACATTAAAGGATTTCCAAAAAATGGACTATTACTCATGGTATTAGTTCTAAATTCTGGAACAAATACTTCAGATGAAATTAATAATTTACCATTAGAGGGCAAGACTTCGTTAATCAATAATCTATAATCAAATCGATATTCAGAACCTTTATCCCTCTTTTTCTTTACTTGTTTGCTTAATCTATCTTGTTGTTTTTGATTAAGAAAACCAAAAAAACTTTTCAAAGTTTCAAATCCATAATAGCGAGTTTTTTTTATGTCTTCCAGATTTGTAATAAATATCCCTTGAGAACTTGAATATTCATCGCGTCCATTACTTTTTAATCCATAATTCCCAATCAGCATTCTCTTGCCTTTTGATTCAAAAAACTTAGCACTTAAAAATTCAAACTCGCTTTGAGATGCTATTTGTAAAGTTTGATTCAGTTTTCCAGAAAATAGGTAGTTCCTAAAAACTATTTCGGTTTTCTTTTTATTTTTATTTAATAATACAACATTTACCCCTGAAGAATCAACTTCTATACTTTGAAAAAGGGTTTCTCCTTTTAAGTTGGAAGATACAAATTTAGGTGTGTTTGAATTAGGGTCATAAAAAATCAACATGGTTTCTTTTTTGACATTCCCTGCCACACAAATCATATTTTCTGAAGCTTTAAAATAAGAAACTTCAAAATTAGGAACAGACTTGATGGTATATTTTTGAGTAGCAGCAAATGCTGTTGAAATTTTCAACACATTTAAAACGTCTGAATTTCTAGTCTCCAATAATAAATATAGAAATTTATCGTCCACAAATTCTTCTACAAAAGTAGTTCTAGTTGGCAGTTCGCTATCTAAATCCCAAACTAAGTTTAGATTTTGATCAAATTTTTTGATTTTTAAAAAACCATTGGAAGCTTTGTCTAATTGAATTATTCCTTTATCTTTTAGATTAACAACTCTAATTAAGTTAGAAGAGCTAGTAATTCCAATTTGGATTCTATCTTGGCCAAATGATGAAATACATAATAAATAAAAAAAATAGAACCTTTTAAACTTCATTTGATAAAAATATTATTCTGTCAAATTCAATTGCATTCACCGGCATTACTGAAAGTCTTGAGTGTTTTACTAAGGCCATATTTTGTAGCAATGAATCAGACTTTATTGTTTTCAGAGTTACAGGATTAGCTAATTTTTGAATTGGAGCTAAATCAACTACAACCCATCTCGGGTCATCAATTGTAGGGTCTGGATAACTTTCTTTAATAACTTTTGCTATTCCAACTACTTCCATTCCCTCATTTGAATGATAAAATAGAACTAAGTCATTTAATTTCATGGCAGCCAAATTATTTCTAGCTTGATAATTTCTGACCCCATCCCAATGGTCGCTGCCTTTACTAACGAAATAGTCCCAAGAATATTTAAAAGGCTCTGATTTCACTAACCAATAATTCATTTTTAAAATTTATTTTTAAATTTCGATATCTAAAGTTTCTTCATTTTCCAATTCACTAAAAAATTCTACTTTCCAAGTATGGTCTGCCAATAAAAATACTTTGGCTAAAAATTGAGAAAAAGGAAATTTTCTTCCCCATTCTTTGGGAGCAACCATGGATAACATATCGGAACCATCTATTTTTTCATACAAATAATAGGTATGATTTATAATAGGTTCAAAACTCATTTGAGCATCATAAATCCGCTCTGAAATTTCTATTCTATTATTTATTTCTTTGGCTTGCTGCCCCAAAAGTTCAATTTGTCTATATAGCTTATGAAGTTGGTCTTGGGTTTGTTGTCTCATGGCCATTTGGGCCTTCCCTTTTACCTTCCCCATATCTTCAGGCCTAATTACGGCACTTCCCGCAGTATGTGCATAGCCAATCAAACCAGGATTTTGGGAAACATTTTTATTTGCAACTGAATCGCTCATTAATATTTATTTATTAAACTAAAACAAATAAAACAGGAATTGGTTATAAAATAGCAAAATTAAAGATTCTTTTAAGCATTAAAAAAAAATAAAAGATTTATAATTAATATATTAAAAGTGAAGGTTATTATTGCAACGTAAAACATTTTGTTACCGTATCTTATTTAAAAAAATCAATAACACTTAACATTTACAATTAAATGCAAAAACTAGAAGAAAAATCTCAGACCATTGATAGAAAAGATTTCATGAAGCAAGTAGGAATGGGCTTCGGAGCAATAATGTTAATGAATTGTCTCCAAGGCTGTTCAGAAAGTGAAATTCCAGACCCAAACCCAATTAGTGGAACAGGCGTAGATTTTACTGTTGACATAATGGCGAACGCGAATAGAGCTTTACAAACAAAGGGAGGTTTTTTAGTAGTAAATGATAAAAAAATAATAATAGCTAGAACAAATGCTGATACTTGGATTGCCGTTTCATCCGCTTGCACTCATGAAGGAACTACTGTACAATATAGGGCAACGCAAGGTGATTTTCTCTGTCCAAATCATCTATCTACTTTTTCTGCAACTGGAGCGGTTACAAAAAGCCCAGCTACATCGCCATTAAAAAAGTATAATGTCACTTTTTCAGCTAATACAAATACTTTGAGGGTATTTGAATAAAATGATTTTTATTTCAAAAAATGGAGATTTAATTAATACGGAGCCTGAAAATACTTATTTTCAAAAAGTATTTGATTTAATTTCTTATTGGAATTCAAATTCTGAAACTATAGAATTACAAACTTCTGGATCTACTGGAAACCCAAAAATCATAGTCGTGAGTAGAGCAAGAATTATTGCATCTATAGAAATGACAAGAAAATCATTCCATCTATATGATTCCGATTTGTTTTTCTGTTGTTTAAATGTGAACTATATTGCTGGCATTATGATGGTTTTTAGAGCTTTACACATTGGTGCCAATTTAGTAGTAGTTGAACCCACCTCTAATCCATTATTAAACCTTGGCAGTCAAGAATATTTACTTTCAAAAGTCAAAGTTTTCTTTTCCTTTGTTCCATTGCAAATTGAAACTATTTTAAAAAATCCATCTTCTGCTATTTTACTAAATTCAGCTAAGGCAATAATAATTGGTGGAGCTTCAATAAACTCAACGCTTTCCAAAATGTGCAGCGAATTATTTGTTCCAATTTATGCAACATTTGGAATGACAGAAACATTGAGTCATATAGCAATTCGTGATTTGCGTAAAGAAGGGGAATCGTTTAAAATTCTTGAAGGAGTAGCCATAGAAGTAAACACTAAAAACTGTTTAAGAATTAAATCCGCTTCTACTTCAAATGAATGGATACAAACCAATGATGTCGTAGAATTAATTGATAATGCTAACTTTATAGTAAAAGGAAGGGCGGATAATATCATAAATAGCGGGGGTGTAAAAATACAACTTGAAGAAATTGAAAAAAAAATTGAAGAGAATCTAAACTTAGATGCTAGGTTTTTTTGTTTTGGAATAAGTGATGAACTCTTAGGACAAAAGCTGATTTTAATAATTGAAGGTAACCGAAACCCAGTAACAATTGAACAATTACAAGGATTTTTAAGTAAATTTGAAGTTCCAAAAGAGATATTTCACATTGAAAATTTTGTGGAAACTCTTTCAGGAAAAATTTCAAAAATTAAAACAGTTAATGAAATCCTTAACCATTAGATATCAAACCTCCGAACTAATTCCAGCTCCCTACGCACACGCTATTGAAATTATTTTAGATTTAAATAATAACCTCAACTATCAGTTCGAATTAACTTATATTGATAGAGATCAACTCACAGAGGAGGAAATTTTAGAAGAGGGATTCTCAAAAAATGACGATTTAGTTTTAAAAGGAACACTAAAAGAGCCTTGGATAAATGCTCTGGAAAGTTTACTACTTGAAACAAAAAAAACGCATCCAGTTGAACTTAAGGAAGATCAAGAATTTTGGGAGATTAACGCCGAAAATGATATATTTTTCCCAAAAAATACCAAGCCCTGGAAAGTTTTTATTGACCAATTCCAACAAGCATGTTTAGAACAAAATTTTATAGAAAAACCCCTCGAAATAAGTATCTGTAGAAAAGATAACGAATTGGAAACCAATTTTTTAATAAACGGATGTTTTGAAAACAGAACTTTAAAGGTTAACACCAATGGAATTCTAACCAAACAAATTGAATGGAATAAACTTAATCCTTTTTTGATGAATCTATATTCTGGCGAATTTGATTTTGAAAAAGCTTCAGTTAGTATTCCTAAAAAAACTGGATTATTTATTAATCTTGGGGACGAACATTGGTACGAAGTTGGAAAATCTCTTTTGATTCAGCCCTCTAAGATTACCGCATGGATTGACGCTTTATAATATTTTGAATTTCTGAATTAAGAGTAGATACTTTTTCCAAAAGGCTTTCGAAAGGCACAGTGGAAGGTGGCATATTTTTACCAATAAACGACTTACAAACCCAAATTTCAATAACATCTTCCTTTGAAATTTCAGAACTAGCAATACCGGATTTATCAGAACTTAATAGAAAAACCCCCTTGATGTTCAACTGATTATAAACCCTTCTATACAAAAATCCTAAATTCTTACTAATAATTAAATGATTTTCACCTTCCTTAAGTAGCTCGAAATTATCCACTCTTTCTACTATTAAAATCGAATCATTCATAGGAAAATCTAATGGTGCATCAAAAGCCCTTAAATATCCTTTTGGTAAAAATGGCAAAGAAAGACAGGGTAAATCGACGAAAAAATCTTGATTCAAATTATTTTTCAAATATAAATCAAATAGTTGTCGATTAATGTACCGAATTTTAGAATTTTCAATAGAATTACTAGCCTGTTGATTCTCTTTTAAAGATGAAAACAAATCAATTTTGTTAAATGTAGCATTAGCCTTATCACCTGAAAAACTTGAATTCTCAAAACCTTTTAAATCTTTTCTAATGATGTTGTCAGCTTGTAAATGCTTTAGGTCATTAGGAAACAATTCGTTAAGTTTTCCGATAGAATCTCTTTCAAATGAATAATTTAACAATTGGTCTAAACTCACTCCAAAAAGTTCAGCTAATTTATTTAGATTTTCTGCTGGGGGAATTGCTCTACTCTCTTCATAAGCACCAATTAAAGACCTTTTTACACCCAAAACTTCCGCAAATTTTTCTTGCGTAAATCCCATCTTTTTTCTCAGAACTCTAATATTTTGATTAATAAGTGGCATTTAAAAAAAGCTTATTTTAAAATAAATTCAACAACTATAAGGTCTCAATTATCAAATTGTGATTAGTATAAATACAAATATCGGCGGCAATATGTAGTCCTTCTCTAACCATTTCCTCTGCTGTGAGGTGTGGTGCATGTTTTTTAAGGGCCAATGCCGCAGACTGAGCGTACATACTTCCGGAACCTATTGCAGCTATTTGATTATCAGGCTCTAATACGTCTCCTGTACCAGAAATAATTAACATTTCTTCTTCATTTGCTACAATCATCATTGCTTCTAATCTACGTAAATAACGATCAGTTCGCCATTCTTTTGCAAGTTCAATTGCTGATCTTTTTAAATTGCCTCCATAGGCATTTAATTTTTCTTCAAATTTTTCAATTAATGTAAATGCATCAGCAGTAGAACCAGCAAACCCTGCAACAATTTTTCCTCCTGCAAGACGTCTAACTTTCTTAACATTAGACTTTGCAACAGTGTTTCCCATAGTAGCCTGACCATCAGCACCCAATGACAGCTGACCATTATGTAGTACTCCTAAGACGGTGGTAGACCTTATTTTTGCCATATTTGGTAAAAGAACTCTTTAAAAAAAATAATTCCCCTCAAATATACGATTCGAGAGGAATTATTTTCATGTTTTATTTAAACTAATAATTTGTAAGGCTCTTCTAAAAGTTCTTTTAGCGTTACTAAAAATGCTGCACCAGAAGCTCCATCCACTACCCTATGATCACAAGTTAAGGTTACTTTCATAATATTTGTAGCATAAAACTGACCATTTTTAACAGCAACTACTTCTTTTATTCCTCCAACAGACAAAATACAAGACTCGTTTTTTGGATTATTAATGATCGATGTAAAAGAATCAATACCAAACATTCCTAGGTTACTAACAGTAAATGTATTGCCCTCCCAATCTTTTGGTTGCAGCTGCCCATTTTTGGCCTTTCCTCCCAATTCTTTAGTACTGGCCGCTAATACGGATAATGAAAGAGTGTCAGCAAAACGAATCACTGGAACTAATAATCCATCCGGAATAGCTACTGCCATACCTATATGTACATGATGATTTTTCCTAATAGTATCACCCCTCCAAGAAGAGTTTACATTTGGATGTTTTTTCAAAGCTACTCCACATGCTTTTAATACCATATCATTAAATGAAATTTTAACAGGAGAAGCTTCATTCATTACGGTACGGGCAGCCATTGATTTATCCATATTGATTTCCATTGTAAGCTGAAAATCAACTGCCGTGGTTTGAGACTCAGCTAAGCTTCTCGCTATAGCCTTCCTCATTTGAGTTAATGAAATTTCTTCAAAACTTTCTTGACCATTTGCTACAGAATTTCCTAGATTTACTGTTGCAGTGGTTGGATTTGGCTTTGAACTTGGCACATAGCTATCTACATCAGATTTAATAATTCTTCCGCCTTCGCCAGTTCCAGTAACAGCCGCCAAATCAACACCTTTTTCTTTTGCTAAGCTTTTAGCAAGTGGTGAAGCTAATATTCTTCCATTACTTTTAGCAACTGAAACTACCTCTACTTTATTATTTTCATCTTTAACATGTTCTATGTTTTCAGTAGCAACTAAAACTTTCTCAGTTGAAGCAGATTGCTCTTTCTTTGAGCTACTTCCTAAATTAGCTTTAATTAATGATTCATAATCAGCTCCAGGCTCTCCTATAACGGCAATGACTGAATTTATAGGAGCAGCTTGCCCGTCTTGAACACCAATATAAAGCAAAGTTCCATCATCATAGGCTTCAATTTCCATAGTAGCTTTGTCTGTTTCAATTTCAGCGATAATGTCTCCTGCCTTAATAACATCCCCTACTTTTTTAAGCCATTTATTTATTACGCCCTCTGTCATCGTGTCACTTAACAGGGGCATTGTAACCAATGCAGCTTTAATATTTGAAGTATCTATTTTTGCTTCAACCAGTTTTTCTTCAGGAATTAGGGCAGTTACGGATTTTGTTGTAGAATTTTTTACTTTTAAAGGTTCTGCACCTATTAAAGCTTGAAAATCTTCACCAGGAGTACCAATTACCGCCATAATAGCATCAATTGGCACTGCATCACCTTTTTGAACGCCAATATATAGCACAGTGCCATCATAATAGGACTCCATATCCATCGTGGCTTTGTCAGTTTCAACTTCGGCCAGTATATCCCCTGACTTTACAACATCCCCAACTTTTACATTCCATGCAGCTATAACGCCTTCTTCCATGGTGTCGCTCATTTTGGGCATTCTAATTATATCTGCCATTTTTTATTTTTTTTGCTTAGAATAAAATCAGTTTCAAAAATAGTGGAAACCAAGTGAAAATTTAAATAAAATCTATTTAAAATATTAAAATCAGAAAAAAATTAAAAAAAACTTTACAATTGGTTCTATTAATTATTTATTTTTAAAACAGCCATAAAAGCTTCTTGCGGAACTTCAACATTACCTATCTGACGCATTCGCTTCTTTCCTTTTTTCTGTTTTTCTAAAAGTTTTCTTTTTCTACTAATATCTCCTCCATAGCATTTAGCCGTTACATCTTTTCTCATGGCTTTAACGGTCTCTCGAGCTATAATTTTAGCACCAATTGCAGCTTGAATTGCAATTTCAAATTGTTGCCTTGGCAACAATTCTTTTAATTTCTCGCAAAGTCTCTTTCCCCAATCATATGCTTTGTCGCGATGAACAATTGCAGAAAGTGCATCAACAGGATCTCCATTTAGTAAAACATCTAATTTAACTAAAGCAGATTCCTTATAGCCCGCCAATGAATAATCTAATGAAGCATATCCTCTTGAAATAGTTTTTAATCTATCGAAAAAGTCAAAAACTACCTCCGAAAGCGGCATATCAAATGTAAGTTCAACTCTGGTTGCTGTTAAATAAACTTGATTTTTTACGACACCCCTCTTCTCCATACATAGTTTCATAATTGGTCCTACGTAATCAGAAGCAGTAATTATTTGAGCGTTAATAAAAGGTTCCTCAATAGAGTCAATCAAATTTGGCTCTGGCATTTCAGAGGGAGCAGATACTTGGATGGTTTCTTTTCTTTTGGTATGCACAATAAATCTTACGGAAGGAACAGTGGTTATTACTGTCATATCAAATTCCCTTTCTAGTCGTTCTTGCACAATTTCCATGTGTAACATTCCTAGAAAACCACACCTAAATCCAAAACCAAGGGCGGCTGAAGTTTCAGGCTCCCAAACTAAAGATGCATCATTTAGTTGAAGCTTATCCATTGAATCTCTAAGTTCCTCAAAATCAGTTGTATCTACCGGATAAATACCGGCAAAAACCATAGGTTTTACTTCTTCAAATCCTTGAATCTCCTCTAAAGAGGGTTTATCTACATGCGTTATTGTATCGCCTACTTTTACCTCTTTTGCTACTTTGATACCCGATATTAAATAACCTACATCACCGCATTCAATAAAATCCCGAGGTTGTTTTTTAAGCTTCAAACTTCCAATTTCATCTGCAATATATTCCTTTCCAGTAGCAATAAATTTTACTTTATCACCTTTTCTTATTATTCCGTTTTTTACTCTAAAAATTACTTCTATACCGCGGTACGAATTAAAAACTGAATCAAAAATTAAACATTGCAAATTAGATTTGGGGTCGCCTTTTGGCGATGGAACTCTATGAATGATGGCTTCTAAAATAGCATCGATGCCAATGCCTTCTTTTGCACTGGCTAAAACAATAGAATCAGGATCAATTCCAATTAAATCTACAATTTGATCCTTCACTTCTTCCACCATTGCACCCGGTAAATCAATTTTATTGATAACAGGTATTATTTCCAAATTGTGGTCTAATGCTAAAAATAAATTTGATATAGTTTGAGCTTCAATTCCTTGAGCGGCATCTACTATTAATAAAGCTCCTTCACATGCGGCAATTGATCTGGATACTTCATAACTAAAATCTACATGTCCTGGCGTATCTATTAAATTTAAAACATATTTTTCACCTTCAAAAACATAATCCATTTGAATTGCATGACTTTTAATGGTGATTCCACGTTCTCTTTCCAAATCCATGTCATCTAACAATTGGGCTTGCATTTCTCTTGCTGTTACAGTGCCTGTAAATTCTAATAATCTATCGGCTAAAGTACTCTTCCCGTGGTCAATGTGTGCAATTATACAAAAATTACGAATATTTTTCACAAATGTTTCTTATTAAGATTTTTTATCCAATTTGTAATAGGACTTTAGTAAAATGTTTGCAAAAATAGCAAAAAAATGAGGATATTTAAAGGTTTTAGCTCCAAATATTAGACAATTATGACAAGTGATAGAATTTTGTTTTTTAGGCTTAATTCCAAAATCTTTTAAAAGAAACAAAAACACCATAATTGTCAGAGATAAGATCTCCTTGTTCAATACCAATAGAAACGTTTATTATTCCTTTAAGAGAAGGTGCAGGAATATGAGATTTAATAGAAAAAGACATTTGATCTGCAACACCGATGTCTACTCGAGGAGATCCAAAATTTCTACTGTAGGAAAAACGAGCCTCTAAGTCTATGGTATTTAATTTAGATTGTACACCAAAATAAATAGCCTTAATTCTATTATTATTTGAAAAAAATTGGTCCGACTGTTTTTGCTTTTCTATTTTAATATCTTTATCTGGAATCATAAAAGGTGTCCCAATGCTTTGTTTGTTATAAGACCAACCATCCATGTATTGCCCATGATTAAAATAATAATTCTGATTTTTCCCATAATGCCGACCACTAAATCCTACTAGCCGAAGTAATCCAGCCCTGTATATCCCTTGGTTTGTAGTTTGAAGCACCTCCACAACAACTTTTTTAATTTTAGCTTGAGGCTTTAAATTTTTAAGTGATATCCCATAGAGCCCATCATCAATATTAGTTAAGCTACTAAATGTTTGCCCAGTTTCAAATATAATCTGCTTATAGGCCATCAATCTATAATTTTTAATTTCTAGATCACCACCAATATCTATTTGACCCAGATGATTTCCAAATCTATTTTCATAATCATACTTGCTTACCCCCCCTGTTGTATCTACTAATGGTCTTCCAATCGGAAAAACTATATTTCTATACGTAAACCAATTCCCTTCATATTTTCCATCTTTTAAAAACCTAGGATCATCGACTGGAACGCCATAATTCGGTTTGCCTCCCCATTGCGCATGATGAAGGATACCTCCATATAGTTTAAGTTTTGAATTTGGCTTGCCAATACGACCATAAAGACTCTTTTGATGCAAAAAATAATTACTTACTTTAGCCTGATTTCCAAACCAACCATGAGTAAAATGTCCTTTTATGGAAAGAAAATCAAAAAATAAGCGTCTGTATTCTGGAATAGAAAGTTGAATCTCAGGAATTGGCAGGGCATTTCCTGACCATGTGATAGACCCACTACTCAAAGTGGTGTCTACTAAACCATGCACTTGTTTCTTTCTTCCAACCGTTAAAGCAAATTTCCCTATATCTAATTTATAGTAGGCTTCCGGAATAATTATTTTAGCCTCTGATCCTACAATTGTTATCATGTCAAAACAATAATTGGACTTAAATTTTTTTTGAGAAGTATCGGCTTTAGATTCTATATTTTGACGAAACAAAATTGTGTTGCCAGAATTTGGATAAGCTCCAAATTGATTGTTTTTAAGCCAAAAAGGAATTTTGTTATTGATGGAATAAAACCCACCTAATTCAACAGAATACTTAAATTTTTTAGGATATTGAGCAAAAACAAAATTACCACACATTAATAATATGCATAAACATAGTAAAACACTAAGTTTTTTATTATTCATTATTCATTATTCCATATTGCAAATCTGGAATAAATATTACAAATATCAAGCCAATTAAGTCAAAACCCATTTCATTAACATGGCTGTTAAATAACCTCCATAAGTGCCAATTGCATAACCTAAAACGGCAAAAATTACGCCTATTGGAACAAGGGATGGATGAAAAGCCCCTGCAACCACTGATGCGGAAGCTGCCCCTCCAATATTTGCTTGAGAGCCAACAGCAAACAAAAAATAAGGAACTTTTAGTATTTTACTTGTTATGGTCATTATCACAATGTGAACCAATATCCATATAATTCCAATTAAAAAAAGCCATGGATTGTCGGCAATGGCTAATAAGTCCATTTGCATACCAATTGCCGCTACCAAAAGATACAATAAAAGACTTCCAATTTTAGAAGCACCTACATGTTCAAGTTTTCTAAAAGATGTTCGAGACAAAACAATTCCAAGAATAGTTATAATGGTAATAACCCAGAAAAATGAAGACGTTAAACTAAATTTCTCCAAATTGGGATAGTAAGCCTTAATAAATGGGGTAATAATATCTGAAAAGAAATAGGCTATTCCAGTAACCACAAACCCAAGTCCAAAAATCGTTAAATAATCAATAAAAGCTGGAATCCTTTCATTCTCTTTATTTGAAATCATGATTTTCTGTTGCATTTCAGTAATCATTTTTGAATCTGCTTTTAACCAAGAATCTAACCTTTGTGAATATCCTACACCTACTAACAAAACAGCTAGCCAAGTTTCAGCAATTAGTACATCAACAGCAACCATCTGTGAAAAAACATAATTAGAGGGCTTCAAAATTTCCTTTAATGCAGTTTGATTAGCTCCTCCGCCAATCCAACTGCCAGCAATTGTCCCTAAGCCTTTCCAAAGTGCATGTTCGCCTGTAGCCTCAAATACTTGAGGATTTAAAATGAAAACTATCTTTACTGCAAGAGGGCCTCCAATAATAATTCCTAGGGTACCTGAAAGAAATACAAGTATTGCTTTCCAACCAAACTTTTTAAGGATTTCAATGTCTAAACTCAGTGTAAATAAAAATAAGCAAACAGGCAATAAATATTTTGAAACAAATGGATAAATGCCAGATTCTTTTCCCGAAAAAAGATTAAAGGTATTTAAAACTCCAGGAACAAAGTAACACAACAGAATTGGAGGAATAATTTTAAAAAAAGCTTTTGCAAATTTGTTTTTTGACTCAGTGGCTTTAAAAATTAAAATCAAAATCAAAAATAAGATTCCAACAACTATAGCATCATTTGTTATGAGTACATTTTCAAGCATAGGGTGTTTTTATTCAAAGAAAATTGAAAATTTTAATCTAAACAAATATGGAAAATTAATATAAAATAAACTAAGCATCAATTAAATAATTCTCCAGAACTGAATTAAAAACAAAACACACAATCCACAAAACGGGACTGTGTGTCGCAATTACACTTCATCAACAAACTAAAAACCAAATAATTTTTTAGATACACAAATATGCAAAAAAAAAAGCATGAAAAAAATAATTTAAAAAAAAATCTTATTCATGCTTTGAGCTGTAGGAGGGGGAGTCGAACCACCCACGATGCAGTTAGCCAAAGAGCAAAATTTGGTGGTCAACCCCAGTCGGAACTGAAAAACCCGTTCGGCTTTACTCTTCGTTTATCCTGAACCCATCACCCCCGAGACAGGAGGGCACGGCTGCCAATTTCGTCATCCTACATTGTTTCGAAATAATTAAAAAAACATAAAAATCATTTTTTTAACTACTTTGCAAAGGTAATACCAATTTTTTAATTTTAGAAAACTATTTATAAAAATAGTTAATATATTATATAATATTTAGTTTTTATTAATTATTACTAAATTTCATTTAGATATATTAACTTTGCTTTTAAATAAACTAAACTTTATTTATGGATAAAAATACAATTGACGAAACAGACTTGAAAATTTTAACTATTCTTGCAGAAGATGCCAAGGTGTCTTATGCTGAAATTGGCGAAAAAGTATTCTTATCGCCAGGGGCAGTTCATACACGAGTAAAAAAAATGGAAAATTCTAAAATAATTTTAGGTAGTGGAATAAAAATAGATGCCAAGAAAATAGGATGGGATATAAATGCTTTTCTTGGTATTTATCTTGACAAAAGTTATTTATACGACGAAGTTGCCATTCAATTGGAAGAAATCCCTGAAATAGTTAGTATAAATTATACTACAGGAATTTATAGTATTTTTGCAAAATTAGTCTGTCGAGACACGGCTCATTTAAGAAACGTACTTCATGATAAAATTCAAAAAGTGCAAGGGATTCAAAGAACTGAAACCATTATTTCTCTTGAAGAAAGTTGGACAAGACCAACACCATTGACATAATAAATACCTAAAATATTAGTTTACTAATCTATGAAAAAATATTTTTTATTTCTTTTTATTCTATTTTTCATTTCTTCTAGTGTATTCGGCCAATTTAACCAAAAAATTATTGAAGAAAAGCTTAAATATCCACAAAAATCAAGCATTTCAGAAACGATAATCCAAATTGGAGAATCATTTTTAGGTTTACCCTATGAAGGAGGTACATTAGAAGGCCCAGAAGAAAAACTTGTGTGCAAATTAGATGCCTTTGATTGTTATACTTTTGTGGAAAACGTTTTGGCAATAGCCCTAACCAAACACAGTAAAAATAAATCTTTTAATTCCTATTTACAAAATCTACAGAACCTTAGGTATAGAAAAGGAGAAATATATGGGTATACTTCAAGGATTCATTACTTTTTAGAATGGGTAAAACTTGCTGAACAAAGGCGAATTTTACAAGATCTTACCCCTGTTTTTGGGGTAAAAACAGGAAAGAAAATAAATTTTATGAGTAAAAATAGAAGCTTGTACCCATCTTTCGCCAAAGACCAACAAATTTTTGAAGAAGTACTAGAAATGGAAAAAGGAGTAGAAAAATATCCACAATACCAAATTTCAAAAGCGGATTACAAAACCTATGAACAATTAATAAAATCAGGAGATATAATATCTTTCACTTCTTCCACACCTGGTTTAGATGTAAATCACGAGGGCTTTGCCCTTTGGAAAAACGAAAAATTATATCTAATGCATGCTTCTATTGAAAAAAAGAAAGTTATTATTTCAGAAGAAACTTTGCAAGAATATTTGTTTAGAATTAAAAAACACTCAGGTATAATGCTCATTAGAGTGAATCAACCAAAAACTTAATTTTCCCAAACTATTTCGATAATTTCATTATCAAAAACTAATGTACTTTGCTTTACTCCTTCTGGCTTAATTATTTCAATAGGATGAGCACCTATATTTTTTAAGTTTTGTGATTTTACAATTTTTTCATCAATTTTATGAAAAATCAGTACTTCCGTCATTACTTTATCTTCTAAGATGTAAACATCTTTCTTAAAGATTTTTTGAAATTTATTTGGATTACTTTTATTATTAATTAGTTCAAAAATCTTCTCACAATCTGGAAAACCAAAGCCAACATAATTATTTGGAAAAGGAAACAGATTACCACTACTGCTCAATAATCTTTTAATTTCTACTACACTCATATTTGGATTTGTCTGTAAAACGCTTGCAACCAATCCTGTTACTATTGGGGCAGCTAGCGATGTGCCATTGGTTGAAAAAACAGCAATTTCAGGTTTTAAAAATGTTTCATTACTAGATCCTATGCTGCTGTAATCCATTTTTTCTCCATATCTTCCAAGGGCACCTACACTTATAACCTCTTCTACATCAGCAGGAGAGGAAACTAAACTCTTCCATTTTTTATTCCTTCCTTCATTACCTGCAGAGGCTATTATTATCATTCCTTTTTCTACCACGGCCATTTTAGCTCCTTTAGCTATCAAAGTAGTTTTTCCATTCATGTTTTCAGGGAAATAATTTTCTTTGGGATCAGTGA
This sequence comes from Leadbetterella sp., assembly GCA_036781325.1. GTDB lineage: Bacteria > Bacteroidota > Bacteroidia > Cytophagales > Spirosomataceae > Leadbetterella. The sequence continues at coordinate 18,172 of DAIQBE010000007.1, forward strand.
AACCGTTGGTATAACCTAATGAAGAATTTACCAATCTAACACCCAAGCTGTCCAACCACTCAATAGCAGCTATCCAATTGTCTTCCTCCACTCTTGTTTCTCTTTTACTGGACTCTGTACGTGCCAAATAAAATTTAGATTGAGTACCTAAACCCTGATAAAAATTTTCTTTTTTGCCACAAATTGCTTTTAAAACCATAGTGCCATGTACTTCTAAATCAGATTCTTTTTCTCCGAAAAAATCTTTCCTATTTGAGTTTACGAAGTCTCGAGTACCTAAGATTTTATTATTCTTAAACAAATGATCTAAATCTTTATCGGAATTTGCTTCATAAAATCCTGCATCAATAACACCCACTGAAATATGATCTCCACTTAAACTATTTTCAATGAATACATTACCTTTTATTTGTGCTAAGGCGTAAATTAATTTGATTTCTTCCTCCCTTTTATTCCTAATTAAATGATCAAATGCAATAGTGGATTTAGAATTAATCAAAGAAACATTCTTAATAAAAGGCAATGTATTTATTTGCTTTAATTGTAAAATAGAAAGGTCTGCAGAAGCAGCATTAAACCATTTTGAAATCTGCTTTATTTCAATTCCTAAATTACTTATTTTAGCTAAATCCGTGTATTTGGGACCAAAATCAGAAATCTGAAAAACTTCTAATCCCATTTTTATTCTATTTTGTATTGCTTTTTCCGATACATTAGGAGTATCTGAGATAGATCGATCTTTAAAAAAAATCCAATATCTATCTTGTCCAAATGCATTGTTTAATGAAAAAACAAAAAGTAAATACCCAAGAAGCCAAAAATTTTTATTCAATTCGCCTTTAATTAATTATTATTGCAAATATAAATTGAAAATCAGAAATGAGGTACGAAAGAATTCCAAAAGAACTTTTTATTAAAAACAGGGAATGCTTTTCTGAAAGGACTTTGCCTTTTTCTATTTCAATATTTACTTCAAATAGCCAAATGCCCACCAATGCTGATGGCATTATGGGCTTTGTCCAAAGCAATGCTTTTTTTTACTTAACTGGTATAGATCAAGAAGATAGCTATTTGATTATTTCAAAAACAGAAAAAGAAACAAAAGAAATATTATTTGTAAAAGAAACGAATGAAACCTTGCGCATTTGGGAGGGAGAAAAGTTGACCTTAGAAGAATCTACTCAAATATCAGGGATTAAAATAGTGAAATATAGCGAGTCTTTTTGGAATACCCTCGAAAGGCTGGTCTCTGATTTTCAAATTATATATTTACACTTCGATGAGCAAGTTGGCAAAAATTTATATTTCAAATCGAAGGAAAAAATATTAATCGAACAGTTAAAGGAACGATATCCACTCCACACTTTTAAAAGAGCCTGCGAAATTCTTAACAAGCAAAGAGAAATAAAGTCAGAATTTGAAATAGAACTTATCAAAAAGGCTATAAATATTACAAAAAAAGGGTTTGAAAGGGCAGCCAAAATCTTAAAACCCGGTAAAATGGAATTTGAGATAGAAGCAGAATTAAGTCATGAATTTTTGTTAAACCGTTCGAGAAACCACGCTTTTCAACCTATTATTGCTTCTGGAAAAAATGCTTGTGTCCTTCATTATATTTCGAATAATGACATTTGTAAAAATGGTGATTTGATTTTAATGGATTTTGGAGCAGAATATGGAAATTACAAAGCAGACATGACTAGAACTATCCCAATAAATGGCAAATTTACAGATAGGCAAAGAGAAGTTTATACTTCCGTGTTAAACGTCTTAAAAAAAGTGAAAACAAAAATGATTGTTGGAAATTCTTTTGACAATCTAAAAAACCAAACGCATGAAATCATCGGTAAAGAACTTATTAAATTGGGTTTAACTACCTCTGAAAACCTTTCATTAGATATAATTCAAAAGTATTTCCCTCATGGCATCTCACATTTTTTAGGCTTGGATGTGCATGATGTAGGCAGCAAAAATAGTATTTTTGAAGCAGGAATGGTTTTAACTTGCGAACCAGGTATTTATATTCTTGAAGAAGGAATAGGAATACGCCTAGAAAACGACATACTAATAACAGAAAATGGAAACAAAGATTTGATGGAAGATATTCCAATTGAGATTTATGAAATAG
>DAIQBE010000008.1:0-18482 GCA_036781325.1 Leadbetterella sp.
ACTTTTAAGATAGTATAAGGCACCAGCTCTGGGTGTGATGTAAAGTCCTTTATATAACGGAATGACATAACCTAGCTCTAAACCAACCAAATCTGAGTATAGATTTTTTGAAATACCTGAACTTTTTTCAGTCACAATCTGCTTTTTATTGTGGTACATCACTCGAGTAAACAATCCCTTGTCAGTTTTGCCATTCCAAAAATAGCTGTATTGAACAGAATAGATGTAATCCACTTTCAAAGCAAATCCTTCTGGTGTGCCACCAGCTTTTGCTTTACCCGAAGCAGAAAAAGGAAACTTGCCTACTTTAATTTCATAACCAGCCTCCTTTGCCGCTTTTTCTGTGTACCCCACAGAGGCAATTTCCGGTGAACAATAGGTGCATCCAGGAATGTTTGCATAGTTTAAAGGACGAGGGTGGTGACCAGCAATTTGCTCAACACAAATAATTCCTTCTGCAGAAGCTACATGTGCAAGAGCTTGGCCAGGTGTAACGTCTCCAATAGCATAATATCCTGGTACGTTGGTTTGATAATATTTATCTACTAAAATTTTGCCTCTGTCTGTAGCTATTCCTACTTCTTCTAGCCCAATGTTTTCTATATTAGCGGCTATGCCAGCCGCAGATAATACCAAATCTGACTCTATTTTTATTTCGCCTTTTGGAGTTTTCACGGTAGAAACACAGCCAGAACCTGAAATATCAACATGCTCAACACTCGAGTTGGTATGTATTTCAATTCCCATTTTCTTATATTGTTTCGCCAGTTCTTTTGATATGTCTTCGTCTTCTACAGGCACAATATTGGGCATAAATTCTACTATGGTTACTTTAGTACCCATACTTGCGTATACATAGGCAAACTCAACTCCAATTGCCCCTGAGCCTATCACAACTAGCGACTTTGGTTGATTACTTAAGCTCATAGCTTTTCTGTATTCTATAACTTTTTCACCATCTATTTTAACATTTGGAAGCTCACGGGCTCTAGCGCCTGTGGCAATAATAATGTGTTTACCTTCTACAATCGATTTTGATCCATCTTGAGCTGTAACTTCTATTTTATTGCCATTTTGAACTTTCCCGTAACCAAAAATTACTTCTATTTTGTTTTTTTTCATCAAAAATTGCACGCCTTTACTCATGCCGTCAGCTACATTTCTGGAACGAGCAATTACAGCATTAAAATCAGCACTCGCATTTTCTACAGTAATTCCATAGTCTTTGGCATGTTGGATATATTGAAAAACCTGAGCAGACTTTAGCAATGCTTTGGTAGGAATACATCCCCAATTTAGGCATATTCCACCTAAATTTTCTTTCTCAATTACCGCTACTTTCAAACCTAACTGTGAAGCTCTTATAGCCGTAACATAGCCACCAGGACCACTTCCAAGAATCACAACATCAAACTGTGCCATATAAAAATTGATTTTTTTGGTATAATTTTTTGCAAATTTAGTGAATATTTTTGAAAGCTATATTCTGAATACCGTTTTTGATTACCCACTGGCTTTGATATCCATCTAGAAAAAAAAGAAAAACTTTCAACCGTGTAAGCATTTTAATTGGGCACAATTATTTTTCTCAGTTAAAATGAGAAATTAAAGCCTGAAGCAATTTTTAATTAGTGATGATTCAGGCTTATTAAAATTAGATTAATAATTCTCACTAAGTGTGATTTACTATTCTATTTTTTGAGTTAAAAGAGCCAAGCACATTTTTAAACCTTCTTGGTAGTTTTTAATCTTAATGTTTTCATTTGCGGCGTGAATATTGTTATCAGGGTTTGGAATTCTAAAAGAAACAGCAGGCACATTTAAAGTCTCTATAAACGAAGCCATTGGTTGTGAACCCCCAGTTGCACGTACTTTTAGGTACCTATCTACCGACCTTTCCATTGCTTTTCCTAGCCAATGTCCGATTTCTGAATCCATTGGAGTTCTAAAGGGCAAAGAACCTTCTTTTTGTTTAAGTGTTGCCAAGGTTTTGAATTGGGCTCTTTGGACATCAGTAGGTAAGCTATCAATTAAAGTTACTCCTTGTTGCAGAAGATATTTTTTTACCAAATTTATTTGCCTAGGGCCAGGGGTTTCTGGGACTAATCTTAAGTCTAACTCAGCAATGGCCATATTTGGGATGGTGCCGGTAACTTCTTTGCCTACATTCGAAGCCCGCATACCCCGTATATTGAGGCTAGGATATTGCATTGCCTCTTGGTAGCTTTGTCCTACTTTTTCAGCTACCGCTATTCCTATTTCGGCATTTAACTCCGTCATGTTTTCGGGAATTTCTGCAAATGATTTTTTATCTGCTTCCGTAATATTTACACCATCATAGAAGCCTGGTATAATAACTCTACCATCATCGTCTTTCATGCCAGCCAAAAGCTTAGCTAATTTAAAAGCAGGATTTGGGGCATAATTGCCATACTGACCACTGTGCAAATTTTCTTTAGCCCCATAAACGGTTAGCGTAAGAGTTGCTATTCCTCTTGCACCAAACATAATTGTTGGAATGTTTGAAATATGTCTGGTGCCATCCATTATCACCAAACGATCGGCAGCCAAAAGAGATCGATTAGATTTTACTAAATCGGCTATAGTAGGGGAACTTAACTCCTCTTGAAAATCCATAATTACCTTAATGTTATATTCAGGTAGTAGGTTTCGTTTTTTTAATGCATTTAATGCAGAAATAAAACACATTGCCGGGCCTTTGGAGTCGGAGGATGATCGAGCGAAGATTTTCCATTCTGGGTCAATAGCTTTTGATAAATCTTCCCAAGAAATTTCTTTCCCCATTTGGTTTTTAATTACGGGTTCAAAAGGATTTTTTTGGCTCCAAGCGGTTGGATCTACTGGTTGTCCATCTATTTGTAAATAAAATAATACATTTGTTTTTTTGGGATCTACTATGTATTCTGCATATAAATGAGGAATTTCTTTCGAAACTATTTCTTTTGTTTTAAAGCCTAAACTTTGAAAAGTTTTTTCGCACCAACTTAAGTTAGCTCTTATTTGTTGGGGATAAGTACCTTCATTTGGTATTCTTAGAAATTCTCTAAATGTTGAAAGGGAACCTTGAATCTCCGCATTTTCAATTTCATTTATTTTTTCTTTCGATAAGGATTGACCAAAAGATGGCAAACAGATAAAATAAAAAAATAGTGGTAAAAATTTCATGAGTATAATTTGATAAATTAAAATCTTCTGTAAATGATAAATTAAGGATACCAATGTACAAAAAAGAAAAGTCAAAAGCTTAGTAAAGAAACATAATCTTACTTTTAAGAAAAGATTTTGGTTCTTTAAAATAAATAGTAAGGAATGCCCAGTTTGAAATAGTTATCTACTATTTATACAGACAAAAATAGATATGGATTCATGATCCTATGTAATAATTTTATTTAGAATTAGCTTACGCTAGCACCATTCCATACCTCCTTATGAGGCTGTAAAAGACTAAGTGAGCCATCTTTATCTTCGGCCATCAGAATCATTCCTTGCGATTCTATTCCCATCATCATCCTTGGTGCAAGGTTGGCAATGAACGTCACTTGTTTCCCAAGCATTTCTTCAGGAGAGAAATGCTCTGCTATTCCGCTCAAAATGGTTCGTTTTTCAAGGCCATCATCTATCAAAAACTTCAGAAGTTTCTTACTTTTTTTCACTGCTTCGGCTTCCAAAATTGTTCCAATTCTAATATCCATTTTGGCAAAATTATCAAAATTTATATTTTCTTTTATTGGGCTTATGGTTTTTACTTCTAGTTCGTTCATTCGTTTTGCGTCAAATAATTTTTGCACTTGTTTTTCAATAGTTTCGTCTTCTATTTTTTCAAATAGTAGTGCACCAGTACCAATTTCTAATCCCACAGGCACCAAATCAGGGTTTCCAGCATCTATCCATTCGTGTTTTAGCCCGTTCAGATTCCATTCCGAAAGTTTCAGTTGGAGGTATAGTTTCTGTGCGGTAAACGGCAAAAACGGCTCAGCCACTATCGAAAGTGTTGCTGTGATCTGCATGGCTATGTTCATAATGGTTTTTACACGCTCAGGATCTTCTTTTATGGCTTTCCATGGTTCGGTTTCTGCCAGATATTTATTGCCCAGTCGGGCTAACTCCATCATGCTCGACAATGCATCTCTGAACTTAAAGTTTTTCATAGCTTCAGACACATCGCAAGGGATCTGCTTTAAAGCCTCCAGTGCACGCAAATCAATTTCTTGTAGTTCTCCTTTAGAAGGCACTTTCCCCTCATAAAACTTTTGTGTAAGTACTACTGCTCGGTTTACAAAGTTTCCAAATATCCCCACCAACTCAGAGTTGTTTTTGGTTTGGAAGTCTTTCCATGTAAAGTCATTGTCTTTGCTTTCGGGAGCATTAGCCGCCAGTGCATAACGTAACACATCTTGTTTATTCGGAAATTCTTCCAGATATTCGTGCAGCCAGACTGCCCAGTTTCTAGAAGTCGAAATCTTGTCATTTTCGAGGTTCATAAACTCATTCGCAGGCACGTTGTCTGGCAAAATGAAGCTACCCTCGGCCATTAACATTGCAGGAAAAATGATACAGTGAAATACAATATTGTCTTTGCCTATAAAATGCACCAGCTTAGTGTCTTCAGACTTCCAATAGTCTTCCCAATTTTTCCCAGCAATTGCTGCCCATTCTTTAGTCATAGAAATATAACCAATTGGAGCATCAAACCAAACATATAGCACTTTACCTTCTGCGTCATCTAAAGGCACTTTTATGCCCCAATCCAAGTCGCGCGTCATTGCACGTGGTTGCAACCCTTGCTTTAACCACGACTGGCATTGACCAAAAACATTCGGCTTCCATTCTGAGTGGCTGTTTACATATTTTTCAATTTCTGGTTGCATTCTGTCCAAGGGCAAATACCAGTTTTTTGTGGCTTTCATCACCGGTTTAGCACCAGAAAGCGAAGACCTTGGGTTTATCAAATCGGTAGGAGAAAGCGTGGAACCACATTTTTCACATTGGTCGCCATAAGCATCAGGGTTATGGCAATTAGGACATTCGCCTACAATATATCTATCTGCTAGAAAAGTCTGAGCCGCCTCATCAAAATATTGCTCAGTTATTACCTCATCAAAATAACCTTTAGTATTTAGTGTCGTAAAAAACTCTTGAGAAGTCTGATGGTGTACTTGGTTGGAAGTCCTAGAGTATAGGTCAAACGAAATACCAAATTGTTCAAACGAATCCTTTATAATACCATAATATTTATCTACCACTTCTTGTGGAGTAATGCCTTCTTTTTTAGCCTTGATAGTGATAGGAACTCCATGTTCATCGGTGCCGCTTATAAAAGCAACGTCTTTGCCTTTAAGCCTCAAATAGCGTACATAAATGTCAGCAGGCAAGTAGCAGCCCGCTAAGTGACCTATATGAATTGGTCCGTTAGCATAAATCAAAGCGGCTGTAACCGTATATCTTTTTGGATTGTTATTCATCGTATTTTGTCAAATATTCTCTCCCAGTTCTATTTCAAGATGATTTCACCTGCAAATTTAGTGAATAATTCTGAGAAATAATTTGGGCATGTCCCTACTACATTTCTCTATCGATTCATGTGTTGAGGTCGGACTCTCTGCTCCCGCTTTTTTTCTGATCCATGGTCCTGCTAAAAAGAGCTACGCGACGATCCCTTATGCACGACCCTTAAACGGTAAAAAATTAAGTATGAAGGTCAACACCGTAGCAAAAATTAAAATGTAGGTCAGCGCCCGAAGTTCAGATCAGGTTAAAACGAGGATTCATAATTTTAAGAACAGTTATTTCTACAGCAAAGGAAGAACTTTTTTGACCAATAGGTCTGACCAATATAAAAACATTTATGGGGTCTGGCCTGCGGTACTGACCCTCACAAAAAAACTTTTAATGTGTATGATTTTTTTGGATTGACCTAGTAAAAAACTATTTAAGGGGTCTGACCTACGGTACTGATCCTTTTAAAAAACACTTAATTGGTTTGATCATGAATACGACCAATTACAAAAAAGCTACATCTTCAAATATAATGGATTGGAATACCCATTATTAAAATATTCAAGACCCGCGACAGTAAGTTGGAAAATCTCCACACAAACATTGGTATTTATTTCGCATTTCTTAAACTAAATAAATCTCGAAAAGGGCTGAAAAACGAATCTTCAAGCTTATTTACTAACTTGATGTCAAAAGGGTTACTCAAAACATAACAAATTAAATTTTTTAGGTATTGAGGCTCTATATAGTCCACCAATTTGTATTTGGTTTTTTGCCTAAAAAGGGAACCAGTTCTGTTGTATTTCATATTAAAATCCTGGGCATATTCACTCAAAATCAGTCTAAAAGCATTTGTTATTCTGGTTAACTCCAAGCTTCCAATCTTTACTTTTTCGTTGCTTATTTCCAAGCTTAAAATTATTATATGAAAGTGGTTCGGAATCAAGTAATAGGTCAAAATTGCCCAATTGGGTTTCTAATGAAAATCTAACTTTCTAAGAAAACTTAAATAATCGGCAACATCTTTAAATGTCGTTTCTCTATTGTTGCCTTGGTTGTAGATGTAGTAAATCGAATTGTTATAAAACTCCATTGTGTTGTTGTTAAATCTTTTCGAAAATAAGATTTAATTTTCTGAATTTCAAAGGATTATCTAAAAAGATAGGGCGTCCTAGTTTAGAACTTTATTTTTTTATTTTGAAGATTACAAATTTTTACGAAATACATTACAATTACTAGGACTGACCTGCGATGCTAACCTTGCGCTTGGGGTTTTTAAATTTAAATACCGAATGCTCAAAATATTAGCAAGTTTAAGCAAAATTTTTTAGCACAAAAAAATACATATACATTTGGTGCATAAAAGAAGGCATAAGCCATTCAATAATAAGCTTTTCAAAAAAAATTAAATATCAAACACCATGGCCAGAATCATTGTTCCGAAGCATTTAGTTAAGTCAAATCAGGAGATTACATCTTTACTTAAAAACCATTTTCCTGATTTATCACCCGAAAAATCTAGTTCGTTTAGTCATAATTTTTACGGCACAAACAAAGATGATTATCAAACTTTGACACCCATATTAAGAAGGGAAAAGGGTACATTGTACATTATGGGATTCGCTTGTTATTGAGCTACTCCATTCAATAGTTTATACTATAGTTCAAACCTTAAGCAAATTATAACCATCTAAACAATCAAAATCATGGCAAGAATAATTGTTCCAAAGCACGTTGTGAAGTCAAATGGAGAAATACCAGCTTTATTGAAAGCTCAGTTTCCGGATTTGTTGCCGATGAAAATAAAATCATACAGTCATTTTTATTTTGGCACTATAAAGCAAGGCAACCAAACCTTGATGCCTGTTTTCCAGAGAGAGAATGGTACTTTGAGTATCAAGGGTTTTGTGTGAATTCATATTTTATTGCTTAATATTTTATTGCTTAATATTTTATGTTCTTAAGCTTTAATTATTTTTTTGGACTGAGAAAAAATCACCTTTTCAAATGTGTCTTTAATTTAGAAATGGTTACTATATTAAATGTTTAAGATGTCTTTGACAAATAAGTAAAACTTCAAAGCCACTTAAGGTAAGAATGTTTTCTAAATTATCTTCAACATGTTGGATTAGGTTCTTTTAAGCTTCAATCCTCAAGGCTTGAAATATCTATACGTATAACTTTTTCAGAATAAGAAATTATTTATCTGAATTTTGATTTTATTTTTAAATGTAATCTTTGCCATCAAATCAAAATATGTGTAGCCATTAGCGTTTTTCTCGTTTAGAAATTTTGGCTATTTTTGTTTAATTCATTTAGAGCTATAACAGATTTTTCTTCAGGTTCAACACTTTTGATTTTGCCCTTTAATTGGCTGCTTTAAGTTTTTTTAAGTCACCAATTTTATAATTGGTTTGTTATTTTGAGTGTTTATATTTTTGTTTACAAGATAATGTCTTGTTTATCAGTGCCTAAAATTAATTTTTAAGTCGTCAATAGGATCGGTTTTCTTCTTCATTTGCAATTTTATAAACTTTCTTAACTTACGATTAAAAATTTGCAGATTTTCAGCACAATAAAAAGTTTTTATTGTAGATTTCTTTAATTTCCTCTAATTTTAGGACTATTATTCAATCTTAAAAAATGAAAAAAGAAAACATTCAAAATCGTAGAAAGTTTATTACTCAAGCAGCAGCTGCAGTTGGAGGTTTTATGATAGTTCCCAGACATGTTTTGGGAGGGAAAAGTAGCTTGGGTGAACTTTTTAAAGCACCGAGCGATATTATTAATCTAGGTTTTATAGGTACGGGCAAACAGGGTAAAGGCTTGGCTAATTCGTTTTTGGGTACTGGAGAAATCCGAATTACTGCTATCAGTGAAGTTTATAAAGCAAAAGCAGCACAAATGCTTGAACGTATCAAATTAGCATATGAGAAAAACACTGCCTTGGGAACCTATTCAGGCATCCCTATTTATGAAGATTTCAGAGAACTTCTTGGCAGAAAAGACATTGATGCTGTTGTTATCGCAACGCCAGACCATTTGCACGCAGTAATGGCGGTAAAAGCTGCAGAGGAAGGGAAAGATATTTATTGTGAAAAACCTCTGGCATTAACTGTAAAAGAAGGAAGAGCTATGGTAAATGCTTCTAGAAAACACAAAAGGGTGTTTCAAACCGGTAGTATGCAACGCTCTTGGCCTGAATTTAGGCAAGCTGCTGAATTGGTTCGAAATGGTTATATAGGAGAGATCAAACATATAAAAGTAAATGTGGGTAAACCTCCCATAAAATATAATCTCTCAGAAGAGCCTATGCCTGAAGGATTAGATTGGAAAAAATGGTTAGGGCCTAATGATTTTGTACCTTTTAATTCTGAATTGGCACCTCCCCTTAGTAAAGATGTGTTTCCAAATTGGCGATTATATAAGGAATTTGGTGGTGGAATGGTAACTGATTGGGGTGCTCATATGTTTGACATCGTACAATGGGCCTTAGAAATGGACGCTAGTGGTCCAGTTTCACTTACACCTGCCAATGGGAAGGATGTAAAATATTTAACCCTAAAGTACGCTAACGGAATTACTATGACGCATGAGCCATGGGAATGGAATAATGCAATACATTTTATAGGTTCTCAGGGTGAAATAAAAGTGCAACGTAAGAAAATCGAAACTAATCCAGTTGATTTAGCGACTAGAGTTATAGGAGAGACCGAAAAGCATGTGTACAAGAGCGACAATCATTATAAAGATTTCTTACAAGCTATGCGTAATAGATCATTGCCTATTTGTGATGTAGAGATAGGACACAGGACCTCATCGCTTTGTAATATTGCCAATATCGCCTATGAATTGAATCGCCCTTTAGCTTGGGATCCTAAAAAAGAAATGTTCCATAATGATAAAGAAGCAAATGCACTTTTAGGAAGAAAACTAAATGGCGATTGGGCTATAAAAATTTAGTTCAAGTGCATTTTTAAAGAGATGAACGGAATTAAATCATAAATCAAACTATGGTAAACCCTGAAAATCTATTTGGGGTTTGCCATTTTTTAAAGGTCTTTCAAAACTTGTTTTTATTTCCACATTGTCATCAAAAAAGCCGCAGTTTTTAAGGTAAAATTCTTGCCCTTTTAATCCTCCAGCATAATCTTTTCTATAGCCAATTCGGGCCGTGGCATCTGCTGAGAATGTAATTTTGTTAATTTCTATCCATCCTTTTTGAGAATCGAATGCCCATTGGTTATTATACTTGGCTTCTCTGGAAACATTGCCCGTTTGAGTATCAAAATTTTCAAGAAACGAATATAATCCTTTCAAATAAGTATTGGTTTGGGGTCTTTTGAAACTAGCTATTAGTAGCCATTTATTCGCTTCAGGAGCAAAAAAATAGGCCGAATATACTGTAAACCCGGAGTCATTGGGTTTAGCTCCCACTAAAAACTTGTAGGTATTATTTACTTTCCAATTGTATTTTAAATAACTTTGACCTCCTGCCCCCTCATTTCCAAATTCTCCTGTATAAACATCTTGGCCTTTTTTCAATAAAATTATTTTTTGGTCTGCTGGTATTTTGCTTGGGTCGTCGGTTGTAAATGGACTCCAGATTGAGAATAAAATTCTTCGCTCTGATTCAGAGTTTACTTGCATTCCAAAATAGCCTTCTTTAAAGCCATTTGCCATATAGTAGGAGCCAATCACATCGTTATTTTCAGGAACTGTAATTTCTGAATAAAACCATTCTATGTTTCCTAGGCCCTCTGTATTATAATTTAGGTGTACCGAAGGGCCTCGTCTGCCCCAATAAAAATAATTTCCTTCATTGTTTTTTACATAGGCAGTTTCAGTATTTATACAACTACCACTAACACCTAAGCTTGAAATTAATCCAAAAGTAGCGTCTTGTTTTTCAATACCTTTTAATTGAACTTCTACGTATCCAGTTTTTATTATCTCCCATTCTCCTACCATTATTTCAGGTTCTCCATTGGATTGAATGGTTATTGATTTACCAGCAATAGTAATAGTTATTTTACTGTTTTTAGAGCTTAAATTTAGAGATAACTTAAGTGTGCCTTTAAGTGCTACTTTAAAATATACGCTGCAGACTTGGTCAAACTGGGTCCAATTTTCAAGTCCATTTTCGGAGATTTTCGCTCCTTTAGTCACCCATGCATTGCCGCCCAATGGGATGGTTTGTTTATTTACTTCATGAGATATAATTGGAATAGCCTGTGAGGTACAACAAAAAGTAAAAAATAAAAAACCAACATAATACCCTTTAAGATTCATCATTAAGTTTTTAAGGAAAGAAAATCTTGTTACTGATTAAAAATTAGGTTAAAATTGCAAAAAATAAATTGATTTTATGCCCTCCATTTTTACAAAAATCATAAATGGTGAGATTCCTTGCCATAAAATAGCTGAAACAGAAGACTACTTTGCATTTTTAGATGTGTTTCCTTGTGCCTCTGGCCACACACTGGTGGTACCTAAAAAAGAGATTGATTATCTTTTTGATATGTCGGATGAGCTATATTTGGGTTTAATGGCCTTTGCTAAGTCTATTGAACCTGCTATTAAAAAAGCTGTACCATGCAAACGAGTTGGAGTAGCCGTTATCGGTCTAGAAGTGCCACATGCGCACATTCATTTAATACCCATGAATAGCCTAAACGATATGAATTTTAATTCGAAAATAAAGATTTCACAAGAAGAATTGAGTGAAATAGCAGAAAGTATTAGAGCCAATTTATAAAAAGCAGTTACTGCCTATATTTTAAAATCAGGTGATCTTTTTACTTTAAATTCATACCAATAAACTATAATTACAAAAAGTACACACAAAATAATATGATAGGGAATAGAAATCCACAAATTAGAAATGTGTATTTGGCTATTTGCTAAAATTAATACTGTTGCACCAGTCAAATAAATTAAAATTTCTTTCAACTCATAGGGAATTGGATAATATTTTTGACCTAAAAAATAACAAACAGCAACCATAAAAAACGATGAAATAGTAAAAGTAATAGCACAGCCTAAATAGCCAATTTTTGGAATCAGAATAAAATTTAATAGTATAGTCAAAAGCATGGCGGCAATAGTCAAATATGTACCAAACTGGGTTTTGTCAGAAAGTTTAAACCAGATGGAAGTATTGCCATAAACACCAATAAAGAGATTTGCTAGCAATAATATAGGTACTATAAATAATCCTGAACGGTAATTTTCTCCAATTAAAAGGCCAATCCAATCCAAGTTTAAGCTTACCCCAACCCAAAGAACAATACAAGCAATTGTAAACCATTTGGTACTCAATGCAATGAGTTGTGGAGAATTTTTATCGCCCATTTTTGAGAAAAACAAGGGGTCAGCTGCATATCGATATGCTTGAACTACCAGTGTCATAAATATGGACAATTTATAGACTTGAGAGTAAATACTAAACGCTTGGTCAGGCTTTGGAAAATCTGGATAAAAACCATAGGGCAAAAGCTCTCTAAACATTAGCCTATCCGCAGTAAGGTTTATGGCTCCTGCCAGTCCCATAATCATAAGAGGGTAGGCGTAAACTAAAACGGGCTTGAGTTTTTCCCAATTTATTGTGAATTTAAAGCCCACAAATTCCTTCCAAAGTAAAGCAAGGGTAATCATGCTGGCTACATAATTAGCCCAAATAATATAATCAGGGCCGATATTAACTTTATAGAAAAACGCTGCGAAGGGTTTAAAACTCGGAAAAAATTTATCTTTTAGGATATTATTGCAGAAAATCAAATAGAAAGCATTCAAGAAAATGTTGATTGTGATGTTGATGATTTTAATAGCCACAAACCTTTTCGCTTTGTTTTGAGCTCGGAGTTTTACAAATGCTATGGCACATATTGCATCAATAGCAATAATAATAGCTAGCATTATTACTAGGCGTTCTTTTCCAGGGAAACGCATGGCATCAACTAAAGGTGTTGCTCCGAAAATTAAAGCCAAAGAAAGAATTCCGCTTAATACAATAATAAAACTCAAGATAAGATTGAAATACTCCGATTGATTTTCTTTTTTAGAGCCAAATCTAAAAAAGGCGGTTTCCATTCCAAAAGTAAAAAGAATATTCAAAGGAATAACGTAGGTATATAATTGGGCATTTTCTGTGAGTAATTCTGGCTGTTCGAATACTCGGGTATGAACTATTACTAACAACCAATTTAGCAAACGACCAACAATACTACTCATGCCGTAAAGCATGGTATCGCCCGCTAATTTTTTAATTAAACTCATTGATTTGAATCAAAATTGAGTTGCAATGTTCCGAATTTTTGAGCAAGAATGCAAAGGAAAATGCGACTTTCCGCCATCATTGCAAATAGAATAGCTTGGTCAACTAAAATTTTCTACTTTTGCTCTATATTTATTTAAATCCTATTAAAATGAAAAAAATATTCTTCTTGTTCGTCTTTATTTCTTTTTCTGCTGTGTCTCAAAAGCAGTTTTATGAGTTGCGCGTATATGCTATGAAGTTTGGTTCGCCAGCTATTGGATTGCACAATTACCTTGAAAAGGCCCTGCTTCCTGCATTAAACAGACAAGGGGTTAAAAATATTGGTGCTTTTGAAGAGTGGAGTCAGGACAATCCTGCCAAGATATATTTGCTTATTCCTTATGAGAGCATGTCAGCTTATGAGAAAGTTAATATGGCTATTGCATCTGATAAAACTTTTGCTGAAAACACTATCGAGTATAACCAAATAGCCGTTGATAAATCGCCTTACAGCCGTTTTGAGACTTCGTTTTTCAATGCTTTTTCTGGTATTCCTCAGCTTATAAAGCCAGAGGCTGGTTCAATGGTATTTGAGTTACGAACCTATGAAGGCTATATAGAAGATGCCTATCAAAGAAAAATTAAGATGTTTAACGAAGGCGAGTTGCAGATTTTTAAAGAAACCGGACTACATTCGGTGATGTTTGGTGAAAAAATAGCCGGTCCACAGATGCCTTGCCTTACCTATATGTTGGCTTTTAAAGATATGGCGGAGCGGGATGCCAACTGGAAGAAATTCGTAGATCATCCGGAATGGAAACGTATTTCCAAACTTCCTGAATATGCCAATACCGTGTCAAACATTCACCGTGTATTTTTGAAGCCGCTGAAGTATTCATCTTTGTAGGAGAATGTTTTTTCTTAAGCCTAAATAAAAGGAATGTTACATTCTGAGATGGGGAATTATTAATTCTGAAAAAAAGTAAACGAAGCCAATTTGTAGTCAGAATATTTAAGGTGACAATTGTGGGAAAATTTGCCAATGAACTACTTTTTGGTTTGGTAGATCGAATTTAATCACACTAGGATAACACTATCTTTATGTGGGTTTTTGAGCTGCAGACTTTCCTAATTGGTCAAAGGCATAGTAAGATTATTAACTTTAACATTGCTTTTACATTTTTTTACAATTTAAAAAGGGGTAGCAAATGAAGTACTGATATCTTTACGGCATTGATTTAACAAATTTTTATAGTCATGAATAGTAACAGACTTTATTTTTTACTTATCATTCCATTCTTTTTTGCCATTAGTCGGTTTTTGAATTTTCCATTAGGTGCTCTTATTCATTCATATCCGAAAATACAAAAAAGTAATGAACAAGTTGCCACCGACCTAATTTTCAAATCTACCGATTATGGCCAGACGTGGCAAGACATTAGTAAAGGCTTGCCTGAAAATATAGAAACCGGCAATTTCTTTGTAAACGATAAAGGGCTATTTATGCTAGCTGGTGTTGAAATGTATCATAGTAAATCCAAATCAGTAGGCCAGATTTGGGAAAAAGAAATTTTCAAAAAAGATCCAGGTACAATTTCTGTATGCAAATCGGGTATGTATACATTTACTTACAATGGTAATATTTCACGAAAAATAGCTGGATCAAATACGTGGTCACCTATATACGAAAATTTTCCAAGAAAGAATCTACGATCTATTTTTGAAACAAGTAGTGGAGCCGTTTTAATAGGCTGTGACAATGGACTTTTCAGATCCACCAACCTGGGTAAAACTTGGCATCATGTCCGAAAGCTTGGCTGGATAATTAAAATAGTGGAGTCAAATGGCATACTAATAGCCACCAGCCAAAACGGAATTATAAGATCGTCTGATGATGGCGAAAACTGGAATGAAGTGCTCAATGAAGGTGGTGTTGGTATAGATGTAGCAAGCATTGCTCAGGGATTTGCTGCAATTACTTACAATACCAAATCAAAGACAAGAAGAGTCCGAACCTCTATGGACGGTGGTAAAACTTGGAAGTCTATTGATGCTAATCTGCCCGCTCATGATTTAATTGCTAACATTATACAAGTTGGGGATTACTTTTTTTGTGGACATCCGAAAGGTATTTTTCGTTCCGCAGATAAAGGAAAAACATGGGAATTGATACTTCCTTCTATGGGCGAAAAGGTGTTTAATTTATCTCGCATGGGTAAAGCCATTTACGCTTTCCCTAGAGTTGGAGGATGTTGAATTACAGAAGTTCATAGAAAGCGTGATAAGGATAAAAGCGTGTTGATTGTGTGATTTAAACCTCAAATTCCGCCCTTCACCTCACTTACGGCACTCACCCCATTTTCATTAAATGCTTCAATGGCAAAGTAATACTTTACACCAAGGGTGAGGGCTCTTATTTCTTTTTCGGTGGGTTCATCTGCCCAGATTTGGTAAGTTTGGTAGAGTTTGTCAGGTGCTATGCCCCAAAGGATATTATAGCCAACTGCTCCATCTACTTTGTTCCATTTTACAAAAGCATTTCGTTCGTCGGTGTCGCGTTTTGCCTCTAGGTTTTTGGGAGTTTGTGGCACTTTATCTCCTCCATTACCAAAAATACGGATGTCGCTTACTGCTAAATTTGGCATTGGAACATGTATGTTTTCAAATTTTACATATCGAGCTTTTACGGCTTTTGGCAATTCAATGTAAGCATTTGGTCTATCCCGTTTTTCGTTGGTATTGTCTTCTATTTTTGTCCACGATTTTCCATCCAAAGAGCAATAAATTCGGAATTGTATATAAACTTTTGGTAATGAAGAATCGTAAATGTCTGATTTATAGTCTGTATAATTGATTTGCAAGGCATTTACTGTACAAGCTTTCTCTAAATCAATTGTTAACCACTCTTTGGCTTTGTTGGTATTGGCCACCCAGAATGTTCTTGGGTTTTCGTCTGTCACTAGGTTAGGACTAAATTTTGTTTCTTTTTGTGAGGATGACGTGGTGGGTTTTTTGTAGGAAAGTAACATCCAACCTGTGAAAAGATCGTCTTTATTTGTCCATTTTTTAGTAGCTAATTTATGTGGAAAGTCTGCAAAACGCGTATTGGCAAACATTTGGCCATCTTTATCAAAACTTGCGGGAACCATTTCAATTCTACGTTCAAAATTCCAATTTACAGCTATCCATGGCGTGCCCATATTCCAGTAATTACCATAGTTGTCCATAAAGGTACAACCATGACCCATTCCTTGCATAAAGCCACCAGGCTTGTAAGAGATAGGATTGTATGGTGCATAAGTAAATGGGCCCAAGGGGTGGTCGCCTACGTATGTTCCATTTGCATAAACATTGTATTCAGTGCCAGGAGCACCATATTGCAAGTAATATTTGCCATTGTGTTTTGTCATCCAAGCCCCTTCTGTAAATGGGCTGATGTTTGACTTGTGATCTTGACCAAATCGCTCCCATCCATGATTTTTAGGATCTAAATAAATCATCGGTTTGTAGTCGCCTTGGTAAGAAAGTTTTTTACTTTTATCAAGCTGAGCACCAAAAAGCGGGTAAGTATTGGATGAGCCCCAATACATGTACCATTGCTTAAGTTCCTCATCATAAAATAATGCTGGATCCCATGGGCCAATATCTTTGGGTAATTGTGGTAGCCACCTATTATAAAATTCTAATTTACCCGTTTTTGGTTTGGTAGAGTAAAAAATAGGACGTTGCAAAAAAGTGGATTGAAACAAGAATAGTGTGTCGTCTTTACTCCAAGCGGCAGGAGCACACATGTCTTCCATGGGCCAGCGGCTAGGCACCACATATCGCCAGTCCGACAAATCCTTAGAATACCAATAACCTCCCTGTATAGTGTGAAAAAGATAATACTCTCCCTTGTGATTGATTATCACAGGATCGGCTCCACTTCTGTAGGAAATCTTTTCATTAGTTTGCTCCCAATTGTATTGATAATTAATATCCATTGGATTGCAATACGTTTTTTTCTTGTAAGTATTTGCTCCTGGAATATTTAATTGTGGTAACTGGGCTGAAATAAATCTACAAAAAAGCGAGAAAAAGACGAGAAAAAAGTACTTCATAATAGGAAAAAGACAAAATTTATTAAAACAAAAATGCCAAAGTTTTTCTCAAAAATCAAGCTTATTTTTCAGAATAGTTTCAGATTTCTATTCCCATTCAATTTCCTATTTTATATTTACAGAAATATTTAATTATCAACATGCTTCTTAGCGAGATTCTTTATACTATTCCATTAAAAGTTGTTTCAGGAAAAACGGATTTTAACATAATTAAAATTGAGTTTGATTCCAGAAATGTAGTAAAAGAAACCCTATTTGTGGCCATTCTTGGTACACAAGTAGACGGGCACGACTATATAGAAAAAGCTATTTCCTTAGGTGCAACTGCCATTCTGTGCGATCGTTTGCCAGAAATTTTGAATCCAAAAGTTACCTATATTCAAGTAGATAATAGTGCGAAGGCGATGGGGATTGCCGCGTCGAATTTTTATGGAAATCCTTCCAAAAAGCTTTCTTTGGTGGGAGTAACGGGTACAAATGGCAAAACTTCGATTGCTACTTTGCAGTTTAATCTTTTCAGAAAACTTGGATATAAATGTGGCTTGCTTTCTACGGTTCAAAACCAAATAGAGGATGAAGTTATTCCTTCTACACACACAACTCCAGACTCGGTAAAAATTAATGAGCTTTTAGCTAAAATGCAAAAGGAAGCCTGTGTCTATGTGTTTATGGAAGTGAGTTCGCATGCAGTGGCCATGGAGAGAATTGCAGGTCTCACTTTTGCAGGTGGTATTTTTACAAACATTACTCAAGACCATCTCGATTTTCATGGAACGTTTGAAAATTATATAAAAGCTAAAAAAGGATTTTTCGACCAACTTCCCAAAAATGCATTTGCACTTACCAACTCAGATGATAGAAATGGGAAAGTTATGTTGCAAAACACAGCGGCAAAAACGTATTCTTATTCACTTAAAAACTTAGGTAATTTTAAAGGAAAGGTATTAGATTGTGGACTTTTCGGTCTTCAGATGGACATAAATGGCCAAGAGGTTTGGTTCAAATTAATTGGTAAATTTAATGCCTATAATCTTTTAGCTGTGTATGGATCGGCTGTGCTTTTAGGGGAAAATCCAGAACAAGTTTTGGAAGTACTATCAGAACTTACTCCTCCTCCTGGTAGATTTGAACAAGTGGTATCTACTCAAAATATTGTTGGAATTGTAGACTATGCCCATACTCCCGATGCCCTTGAAAATGTATTAGAAACAATTAAAGATTTAAGTGAAGGCAATCAGAAAATTATTACGGTAGTAGGTTGTGGTGGGAATAGAGATAAAGGGAAACGCCCTCTTATGGCGAAAATAGCTTGTAAACTTTCTGATGTAATAATCTTAACTTCCGACAACCCCAGGAATGAAGACCCCGAGGCTATTTTAGAAGATATGTTAGCAGGGGTGCCTATTTCATCTCGCCGAAAAGTCACAAAAATTACAGATAGAAGACAAGCAATTAAAACAGCAGTATCATTAGCCAAATCACATGATATTGTTTTAGTGGCTGGAAAAGGACATGAAACTTATCAAGATATCTGTGGAATTAAAAGCCACTTTGACGATAAAGAAGAACTTCGAGCCGCCTTACGATAAAGTCTTGTTTTCTATCAT
>DAIQBE010000009.1:0-2593 GCA_036781325.1 Leadbetterella sp.
TGGTCCAGTGGCTCTTTCTTTCAACTCATTGAAAGCCTCCACTCTGTATTGTGCTTTATGGGTTCGGGCTTTAGGTTGCCTTCGCATCCATTCTAATTCTTTTTTGAGAAGTTGCCTATCTTTTTCCATTGTTATGGCTTCATTTTCTTCTCTTTCAGCCTTTTTTTCTAAATAATAAGGGTAGCTACCTAGATATTTATGAATCTTATTATTTTCTAATTCTATAATTCTATTGCAGACTTTATCTAAGAAATATCTATCGTGAGTAACTAAAAAAAGTGTGGTATTGCTTGTTGAAAGGTAGCCTTCTAGCCATTCAATTGTGTCTAAATCTAAATGGTTAGTTGGCTCATCTAGAATCAAAAAATCAGGCTCTTCTATAAGTACTTTGGCAAGAAAAACTCGCTTTTGTTGTCCCCCTGAGAGTTCGCCCATTAATTTGTCAAAATCTTTCACACCGAGTTTTCCTAGAATCTGCTTTATTCGGACTTCGTAATCCCAACCATCAAGTGCAGTTAATATTTCAGCATATTTAGAAATCATATCGCCGTCACCATCCTCAATCGCTTTTTCATAATGGTTAATTGCCTCAGTAACCTCATTTTTAGAAGAAAAAATAGTTTCCATCACCGATTTACTAGCTACAAAATCAGGATTTTGATTTAGATAACCTACTTTTATATCTTTTCGTACACTTAAATTACCTTCATCAGGAGGAACTAAGCCTCCTACAACGTCTAGTAGTGAAGATTTTCCCGAACCATTTGCCCCTATTAATGCAACTTTTTCTCCTTGTAGTATTCCAAAATTTAAATTTTTAAATAGCCATCTTTCCCCGATGTTGCGTCCTAAATTTTCTGCTGATAAGTAATTCATGCCGCAATTTACGACATAAGTTTGAGAAGTTAATTGTAAAACTCCAATTTGAAACTCCAATTTTTATATCAGTTTCTACTTTTCAGTAATATGAATTTTATAGCAAGAGTCTTTTGTTTTTAATTATTATATAATCTTGAAATTTAGGGAATGGTTTTTTTTCTATAACTTGCCAACAAAAAATACTTTAAAAATATGATAAATAGAGAACAATTGTTTACATCTAATTTTAATGATAAGTATTCCACCCCAGTTGCTTATTTCTCCATGGAATTTGCAATTGATCAAGCATTAAAGACCTATTCTGGCGGTTTGGGATTTTTAGCAGGCTCTCATATGAGAAGTGCTTTTGCTTTAAAACAGAATTTAATTGGAATAGGAATTCTATGGAAAAACGGTTATTATGAACAAACAAGAAATTCAGATAATAGCATGAGAGTGTTTTTTAGAGAACAGATGTATAGTTTCTTAATAGATACTGGTATTAAATTTCAAATAGAAATAGACAAAAAAGAAGTTTGGGTAGCAGTTTATCATCTTCCTTCCTCCGTTTTTAATGCTGCTCCTATGTTTTTTTTAACTACGGATACGGATGGGAATGACTTTTGGGCTAGGTCAATTTCTTATCATTTATATGATAGTGATCCCATAAAAAAAGTTGCACAATGTATGCTTTTAGGTATTGGAGGGGCAAAGTTTTTAAAGGAAGCTAATTTGGAGCCATCTGTTTATCATTTTAATGAGGCTCATGCTGTTTCGGCTATATTTTATTTATTAAAACAAAATGAGGATATAAAAAAAATAAAGCAGAAAGTAGTATTCACTACCCATACCCCAGAAGAAGCTGGAAATGAAAAGCATAACTTCGATTTTCTTTTCAATTTGGGTTTTTTCTCAGGTTTAGATAAAGCCAAAGTACAAAAGCTCTCGGGTGTAAAAAATACAATATTTAGTCATACTTTGGCAGCTTTAAGAATGAGCAGAAAAGCAAATGCTGTTTCAAAGCTTCATGGGGAAGTTTCAAGAAAAATGTGGAACACGGAGGAAGGAATTTGTGAAATAATCCATATTACAAATTCTCAAAATCATAATTATTGGGCGGATGAAGTTTTAGATTTAGCCCATAAAAAGAAAGATTTATCTAAAATAGCTGAAAGAAAAAAAGAATTAAAAGAATCATTATTCAAAGAAGTTGCAGATCAAGTAGGTAAATTGTTTGATCCTAATATTTTGACTTTGGTCTGGGCAAGACGTTTTGCCACCTATAAAAGACCAGATCTACTCACTTTAGATATGGATAGATTTAAAAAATTAATGAATAATTCAAAATATCCAATTCAAATTATTTGGGCTGGGAAACCCTATCCTTTTGATTATGGAGCCATAGAAATGTTCAATAAACTCTATTATTTAAGTCATTTGTTCCCTAATATGGCAGTTTTGACTGGCCATGAACTTAAATTATCAAAGTTGTTAAAGGATGGTTCAGACGTTTGGCTTAATAATCCAATAGTTACACGGGAAGCTTCTGGAACATCCGGAATGACCGCCGCAATGAATGCTTCAGTAAATATGTCAACATTTGATGGTTGGGTTTGTGAATTTGCAGAAAATGGCAATTCATTTGTAGTGCCTATTGCGGAAAGTAATGATCCTTACTTGAGAGATAAAACAGATATGGACAATATATATGATTTATTAGAAAAAGAAGTTTTAC
>DAIQBE010000009.1:2693-18121 GCA_036781325.1 Leadbetterella sp.
AGAGATAAAACAGATATGGACAATATATATGATTTATTAGAAAAAGAAGTTTTACCTTGCTATTATAATAAGCCTGAAGAATGGAATAAAGTTGTTGATAAAAGTATGACAGACGTAAATGCTTATTTTGGATCAGATAGAATGGCGGATGAATATTATACTAAACTTTACTCAGTTTAAAATAATGAATTAATTCAATAGGATAAGGGCTTTCTGGCCCAATTCCTATGGACTTTTTTGATATTATTTCATAATCTTCTGATTTAAATTCTGGGAAAAAAGTATCTCCTTCGAAAACATCATGCACTATAGTAATATGAAGGTTGGTTGCCAAAGGCAAAGCTTCGGTAAAAAGTCTTTGCCCACCTAATATAAAAACTTCCTTTTCTGCTTTATAGATATTTAACGCTTCTTTCAAAGAATTAGCACGCTCAAATCCATTTTCTAACATTAAATTTTCGTTTGTACTTATCACAATATTACCTAGTTCAGACCAAACCCTATGTTTATCTTCATAACTTTTTCTTCCCATTATCATTTTTTTTCCTTTTGTAACTTTAAACAGATTTTCCCAATCTGCAGGTATAGGCCTTGGCCATGGTAAAGACTTATTATATCCTATGGTTCTTTTTAAATCCATAGCTGCTATGATTGAAATTATTGCCATTATAATTCTTTGAAAAAATAAAGCACAAAATTAGCTTTGAAATGCGGATAATCTCTTAATTAAACATAAGGATTTTAAACATAGAATAAAATAATATATATTTGTATTTGTCACTGTACATTTCTATGATGTTTGTAAAAATAA
The DNA here is from genome assembly GCA_036781325.1 of Leadbetterella sp. GTDB lineage: Bacteria > Bacteroidota > Bacteroidia > Cytophagales > Spirosomataceae > Leadbetterella. Next base: position 3,505 of record DAIQBE010000009.1, read on the forward strand.
GTTTAATAATAATTTTCCTTTCTGGTTGTTCAAATATAAACCAAGGGTTTGTGCCTAAACCAAAAGGTTTTCCTAGAATCGACTTACCTAAACATGTTTTTCAACCCTTAATTGGATCTTTTCCTTACACCTTTGAATATTCTAAATTTGCTGAAGTTTTGGCAGATAAAAGCCCAGATTCAGAGCCTTATTGGATAATTGTGAATTATCCAACATTGAATGCTAAAATACAGTTTACCTACAAGCCCTTGAATGGTGATTTGAAAAAATTGGATAAACATGTGGCAGATGCGTATAAACTTGCAGCTAAACACCAAGTAAAGGCTACTGCTCAAACCGAATATCAACTTCAGTTAAAAAATGGAAAAAAAGTTGTTGTAATTGAATTGGAAGGAGAAGTTCCTAGCCATTATCAGTTTTATGCAACAGACACTTCGAAACATTATTTAAGAGGAGCTGTTTATTTGAATAATGCCACGTTAAATGATTCATTATCACCTATTGTGGAATTTATGAAGTTAGAAACAAGACATTTGATTGAAACCTTAAAATGGAAAAATTGATATGAGCGAATGGATAAGTATTTTTAAAGATAAAGATCAATATAAAGTGGAACTTATAAAAAATGAGTTAATAAATAATGATATTGAAGCGGTGGTTTTAAATAAAGTAGATCACAACTATCCAATATTGGGATTTTCTGAACTTAGGGTAATGTCGGAGGATAAAGTTAGAGCGGAAGTTCTTGTAAATCAATATTTGTTGAATGATTAAGAAACTAACTAATCAATCTAACCTAACACAGAGAATCATTGCGGCATTAATAGGTGCTCCCTTGATTATAGGTTGTACCCTATTTAATCCATTTACCTTTTGGATAATATTTTTGTTTATAGCTATTTTAACACAATATGAATTCTATAAACTTTTAGGACTAAATGGAAATTTCCCTTTAAAAATATACGGTACATTTTTAGGTGCTATGATTACCACATTGACATTTTTTGTTGAATCTTATAAAATAAGTTTTGAATTTTATTACTTAATGGTTCCCTTACTTACTTTAACATTTTTTATCAAATTATATAAAAAGAAAGACACAAAACCTTTTGAGAACCTAGGATATACTTTTTTGGGTATAATTTATGTTGCCCTTCCATTTGCCTTGTTAATAGAAATGGTATTAGATAGTGGTGGTTTTCAGCCACTTATAGCAATCGGAATTTTGATTATACTCTGGGTTAATGACTCAGGTGCCTATTTTTCGGGTAGTTTTTTAGGGAAAAGAAAATTATTCGAAAGAATATCCCCAAAAAAAACTTGGGAAGGCTTTTTTGGAGGGGCAATATTTGCCGTAATCGCGGCGTTAATTTTTTGTGAGTTTTCTGGCACTTTAAGCATAATTCAGTGGCTTACAATTTCCATTATTATTGTTGTTACTGGCACATTAGGTGACCTTGTGGAATCGCTTTTTAAAAGAAGTATTTTTATCAAAGATTCAGGAAGCTTAATTCCTGGGCATGGTGGCTTCTTGGATAGATTTGACGGACTATTGCTTTCTATGCCATTTATTGTTACATATTTAAAATTATATTCCATAATATTTTGAAATCTATTTATATTGTAATTTTTGTTATTCTAGGAACTTTATTTTTTACTTCCGAAGCAATTGCTCAAGGAGAAAAAAAGTATATTACATTTTCAGGCTTTGTGATTGATGGAAGTAACGATGAGGCTTTGGCAGGAGCATATGTAATTAATGAACGTGCCGGAAGAGGAGTTTTTACTAATCCCAAAGGCTATTTTATTTTAGAAGTATTTCCAGGCGATTCAATTTTGTTTTCTTACTTAGGATTTAAAAGACACTTTCATATTATTCCTAAAAATGTAGGTTTAAACTATTCAGCGGTTGTTGAGCTTAGTATAGATGCCAAAATGTTAAAAGAAGTAAAAGTGTATCCTTTCCGAACGGAAGATGAATTTAGAACGGCATTTTTAGAAATGGAACTTCCAAATGCTAATGAAAGAGATATTATTGAAAAGAATTTTAGCTCTGAAAATATAAAAAGATTAGCAGCAAATCAAGCTATGGGTGCTGGAGGAAACTATCGTTATTATATGGATCAACAGCTCATGCACCTTCAAGCCCAAAGGCAAGTTACAATGAACCCACTTACCAATATTGCAGCATGGACTAATTTTATTAGATCGGTAAAAAGTGGAGCTTTAACGGATAAATCTTGGAAAAAGGGTACTTATATTCCAACTGAAAAAGGTACTCGAGATAATATTTTTAAAGGAGGAAATTAGCTAGGTTCTTTCATCTCTTTATACCATTCTGCATATAAAATATAATTGTTTGCAGTGCGTAAAAACACTTCTTTTAATTGTTCACCAACATCCTTAATATATTTTGCTGGATTTCCTGCCCAAACAGTACCAGATGGCACTATGGTGTTTTGGGTGACTACTGCTCCAGCTCCAATTATAGCATTTTTCCTAATTATTGCACCATCCATTACTATGGCACCCATTCCTATTAACACTTCATCTTCTATAATACAGCCGTGAACAATAGCGTTGTGGGCGATACTTACATTATTGCCTATAATGGTTTTTGTTTTCTGATAGGTACAATGAATTACAGCACCATCTTGAATATTGACTCTATTTCCCATTTCAATAGAGTTAACATCTCCTCTTATTACTGCATTAAACCAAACAGTACATTCCTCGCCCATTTTTACATCTCCTACTATTGTTGCGTTTGGGGCAAACCAACAGTTTTCACCATGTTCTAACGTTTTTCCATTTACAGGAAGAATCAAACTCATGATAGTTTAAATTTAATTGAAAGCAAAAATATAAAAAAAGAGGCCAAAAAAGCCTCTTTAAAAAAAATATAAATTTTAAAACAATCTTAAAAGTGACGTTCTCCTTTTTCTCTTTTCCCCAACATCACTGCACCAGCCATTGCAATCAAAAACAAAACGGAAACCAATTCAAAAGGTAACATATAGTCATTGTATAAAACTTTACCTAATGTTTCAATCAATCCAGTGGAGGCATCAAAATTATTATAATCCACTCTTACAGATTCAGCCTTTTTAATGGCACTAACCAAGATATAACCTAATAAACCCCCAGCAATTGTTGCAGAAATAATCAAAGAGTTTTTACTTAATTCTTGGGTTTCTTCTTTAATATTTAAAAACATTACCACAAAAAGAAACAAAACCATAATTGCTCCAGCATATACGATAATGTTTACAGCGGCTAAAAATTGGGCATTCAACATTATATAATGAGCTGAAAGAGAAAAAAAAGTTAGTATCAAATATATTACACTATGTATAGCATTTTTTGACATTATTGTCCCCAAAGCTCCAAAAAGAGTAAGTATTGACAAAAAATAAAAGGTCCACTGAGTGGCGGTAAGATTTTTGAGTAATTCTAAATACTGCATTTTAATTTTATTTTTGTTTCTCCCAAAGTTTTGCCATCTCTTCTTTTGTCCAAGCATCTCTCTCATATCTTTCACCCATGTCTTCTACAAGTTGGTCTTTTCCGTAAATTACTTGATCTCTATTCGTAAAAACAGGTACAAATTTGTCATGTCGTAAGTAAACTGCCTCTTTCGGGCATGCTTCTTCACACAATCCACAAAATATACATCGAAGCATATTTACCTCATAACTAGCAGCATATTTTTCTTCTCTGTAGAGATTTTCCTCTCCTTTTACTCTTTCTGCAGCAACCATTGAAATGGCTTCTGCAGGACAAGCTACAGCACAAAGACCACATGCTGTACATCTTTCTCTTCCTTGTTCATCTCTTTTTAAAATATGATGACCTCTAAAGACAGGACCAAGATATCTCTTTTCTTCAGGATATCGAATAGTTACTTTTTTTGAAAAAAAATGTTTAAGAGTAATACCCATTCCTTTGGCTATCCCTGGCAAATAGGTATTTTCAAAAATATTTAATGCCGATTTATCTGTTTTCTTTGATCTATCTGTTAATTGCATTTTTTTCTAAATTTAAATGGCTTTATAAGTTTTCTTTTTTGAAAATAATGGCCAAACAGTAAAATATATTAGTGCAAAAAGAGCAACTCCAATCCAATTTGCTAAAAGTCTGTAACCAGAAAGTTCAGCAACTGCAGTGATAATTAAATTAATAATTGCCATGGGCATCATCCATTTCCAAGCCATGTCCATCAATTGGTCATATCTAAATCTGGGTACTGTCCAACGTATCCAAATGAAAGTAAAAATAAATGCAAATATCTTCAAAAACAATACGATAGTGCCAATTGCAGTTGCTAGATTATGACCAACGTTAGGGCTAAACGTTTTTGTTAAATAACTATAAATGAAATCCATCCCAGGGTAATTAAAACCTCCAAAATATAAACTAGCTAATACTGCAGACGAGACAAACATATTAACATATTCTGAGAATAGATACAATCCCATTTTCATAGATCCGTATTCGGTGTGGTATCCTGCAACTAATTCGTTTTCGGATTCAGGTAGGTCAAACGGAGTTCTATTACATTCTGCTAGCGAACAAGTGAAAAACAATAAGAATCCCATAGGTTGATAGAAAATATTCCAATTTATACCATGCTGAGATACAACTATTGATTTAACAGAAAGCGAACCTGCCATTAATATTATGGCTAATAGTGTTAAACCCATTGCTAATTCGTAGGAAATATTTTGTGATGCAGCTCGAATAGCTCCGTAAAGAGAATATTTATTGTTAGAAGCCCAGCCTCCTATCAAAATACCATATACACCTAAAGATACGATTCCAAAAACCCATAAAATACCGATGTTAACATCCATCGCTTGCAAATCTATTTTATGAGTACCAACCATAATCGTGTCTCCAAAAGGAATTACTGCGCTAGTCATAAGTGCTGTTAACATGGCTAGAGCCGGCCCTAGAATAAATAGCCATTTGTCGGCCATCGTAGGTATGAAATCTTCTTTAAAAAACAATTTTCCACCATCTGCTAATGGTTGAAGTAATCCAAAAGGTCCCGCTCTGTCAGGTCCAACCCGGTCTTGAATAAAAGCGGCTATTACTCTTTCAAAATAAGTTTCATACAATGCCATTAACATACTTATGGCAAAAACAGCTATAACTATTATTCCTTTTACTAGTAGTACGGTATCCATTTTATATAATTATTTCGTTAGAAACTTTTGATTTTGTTTCATTAAAGCTTGGTAATCTTCAGATTTTTTGATTTCATCTAAATTTTGATCAAAAGGTCTATCATCTTCAATATCTTTAAAATTTTCTGCGGCATAATTTAATGCAAATGCCGGCTTTTCAATCAAGTTAGCAGCATATTTACTTTGAGAAATTACAGAACTCCTTTTGATTTTTGTTGGTCCTTCAATTATCCAATCTTCCGTATGCTTTTTTTCAAATCTACAGGTATTACATATAAAATCGTCTACCTCACCCCATTGATTTTTTCTTGCTGTTACTCTAATTACTTCAGTGCCTCTGTACCAAAGATTTACTTTTCCACAACATTTTTCACAGTCTCTATGGGCATCAACGGGTTTAGAAAACCATACTCTATTTTTGAAACGATAGGTTTTGTCTGTTAAAGCCCCGACAGGACAAACATCTATCATATTGCCTGAAAAATCATTATCTATTGCCTTTGTAATGTAGGTGCTAATTTCGGAATGGTCACCTCTATTCATCACTCCATGTACACGCTCATTGGTTAATTGATCAGCTGTATATACACATCTATAACAAAGTACACACCTATTCATATGTAATTGTATATTATCACCAATGTTTTCTGGTTCGAAGGTTCTTCTCTCTTCTTCAAAGCGGGTAGCTCCTGTACCATTTTCGAAAGCAAAATCTTGTAAGTGGCACTCTCCAGCTTGATCACAAACAGGGCAATCTAGCGGGTGATTAATTAACAAAAATTCAACTACCCCTTTTCTTGCTTCAATAACTTCTGGACTTGTAAAGTTTTCAACTTTCATTCCGTCTTGTGCAAGGGTTATACACGATGCTACAAGTTTTGGCATTGGCCTAGGGTCTTTTTCAGACCCAGCAGTTACTTTTACTAAACATGCCCTACATTTTCCACCCGACCCTTTCAAAGGCTTATAATAACACATGGCTGGAGGAGCCACATCTGGTCCAATTTGCCTTGCTGCCTCTATGATGGAGGTTCCCATAGGCACAAAAACTTCCTGCCCATCTATGGTTACTTTTATTAATTGAGGAGTTTCGTTTTCCATCTATATTCTTTTATTAAGCAAAAACTTCTTCTTTAAAAAATACTGCGCCTGGTTTAGTTGCAGCACTTGGATTTTTTATATGCCATTCAAACTCATCTCTAAAATGCCTGATTGCACTTGCTACTGGCCAAGCAGCTGCATCACCTAATGGACAGATAGTATTTCCTTCTATTTTTTTAGCTACATCCACTAACAAGTCAATATCTCTTGAGTTACCATGACCATGCTCAATTCTGTGTAAGACTTTTTCCATCCAGCCTGTTCCTTCCCTACATGGAGAACACTGTCCACATGATTCATGGTGATAAAATCTTGAGAAATTCCAAGTATTTCTAACAATACAGGTAGTTTCATCCATCGCAATAAACCCTCCAGAGCCTAGCATTGTTCCAGTAGCAAAACCTCCATCAGAAAGCGATTCGTAAGACATTAATCTATCTTCTCCACTTGCAGTTTTTAAGAGTAAATGAGCGGGTAAAATAGGTACAGATGAACCTCCAGCTACTACTGCTTTTAAATAGTGACCGTCCCTTACCCCACCTAAATATTCGTCTGAATAAATGAATTCTTCTACAGGAAGCCCTAATTCTATTTCATATACGCCTGGCTTTTTAATATGTCCAGAAGCAGATATTAGTTTTGTTCCAGTACTTCTACCTATTCCAATTTTTGCATATTCATCGCCTCCATTATTTATGATCCATGTAGCCGTTGCAATAGATTCTACATTATTCACAACAGTTGGACATTGGTAAAGTCCTTTTACAGCGGGGAACGGTGGTTTATTTCGAGGGTTTCCTCTTTTTCCTTCTAAAGATTCCAGAAGTGCAGTTTCCTCTCCACATATGTAAGCTCCTCCTCCAGGTTGGACTATCAATTCTAAATCATACCCTGTTCCCAAAATGTTTTTACCAAGAAAACCAGCATTTTTTGCTTCTTCAATAGCTTTTTCCAAAATTTTAATCACATACATTAATTCTCCACGCACATAAATAAAACTTTTGTTTGCTCCTAAAGCAAAACTGGAGACTATCATTCCTTCAATTAATAAATGAGGAAGATACTTCATTAAATAATGGTCTTTAAATGTGCCGGGCTCTGATTCATCGGCATTACAGACCAAATATCTTGGAATGCCCTCTGGTTTAGCTAAAAAGCTCCATTTCATACCCATTGGAAAGCCAGCACCACCGCGGCCTCTAACCCCGGCTTTTTTTACCTCTTCTACAACTTCCTCCGGGCTCATTTTTTTTAGAGCCTTTTCTACAGCATTATATCCCCCATGTTTTCTATAGACATCAAAGTTTTCAATGCCTGGGACGTTGATATGTTCAGTTAATATTTTTACTTTACTTCCCATTGTTATTTTCTGAGTTCTTCGATTATTTCATCAACTTTCTCATTATTTAAGTGCATGTAAAACTGCTCTTTAATCTGGAAACATGGTCCCCAGCCACAAGCCGCTAAACATTCTACTTCTTTTATTGTAAAAATGCCATCACTTGTAGTTTCATTTGCTTTAATACCTAGCTTACTTTTTAAATGATCATATACTTCTTCTCCACCCATAGTACAGCATGGACCCGTTCTACAATATTCAATAACATGTTTTCCAACAGGTTCTAAATGGAACATAGTGTAAAAGGTAGCTACTTCATATACTTCTACAGGTTCAATATGTAGAATTTCTGCAATGTAATCCATCACAGGAGCACTCACCCACCCAAATTGCTCTTGGGCTAGATGAAGTAGGGGAAGTAAAGCAGACTTTTGTTTTCCTGCAGGATATCGCTCAATTATTTCTTTTGTTTTTATTAATCTATCTTCACTAAAAACTATTTTTTTCTCCATAATTGGTATCTTAAATTCTATAATTTATGCATCCAGCTCACCAGCTATTACATTTAAACTACTCATGATTGCAACAGCATCAGAAACTGTTAGACCTTCGCACATCTCTGGGAAAGCTTGGTAATAAATAAAACTCGGTCTTCTAAAGTGCAATCTAAATGGTGCTCTTCCTCCATCGCTTACCAAATAAAATCCTAATTCCCCGTTTCCTCCTTCTACCGCATGGTAAACTTCACCCACAGGAGCATCAATTTCACCCATTACAATTTTAAAATGATAAATTAAGGCCTCCATGTTACTATAAACCTCTTTTTTAGGGGGTAAATAATAATGATCTTCATTAGCATAATATGGACCTTCGGGAAGGTTTTCAATTGCTTGTCGAATTATTTTTAGACTTTCCCAAATTTCAGCATTTCTAACCATAAAACGATCAAAGGTATCACCGTTATGTCCAACAGGGATTTCAAAATCAAAATCTTGGTAAGAGGAATAGGGCTCCATTATTCTTACGTCATAATCAACTCCAGCTGCTCTTAAATTTGGACCAGTAAAGCCATATTCCATGGCTCTTTTCCCAGTTATTTTTCCAACGTTAATTGTTCGGTCTCTAAAAATACGGTTTCTATTAAACAAAGCTTCAAATTCGGCCCACACCTTAGGGAATGAATTATAAACCAGGTCTTTAATTTTTGCGAGAGCAGTAGGAGAGAGGTCCCTTTCCATTCCACCAATTCGTCCCATATTAGTTGTTAATCTGGCCCCACACATTTCTTCATAGATTTCATATATTTTTTCTCTTTCTTGAAAAACATATAAAAAACCAGAATAAGCTCCAGTATCTACTCCTAAAATAGAATTGCAAATAAGATGGTCACTGATTCTAGCCAATTCCATCATAATTACTCGAATATATTCTGCTCTTTTAGGAACTTTAATACCTAAAAGTTTTTCTACAGTCAAGTGCCATCCGAAATTGTTTATTGGAGAAGAGCAATAGTTTAGCCTATCTGTTAAAGTTGTAATTTGGTAAAACGGCCTTCTTTCTGCAATTTTTTCAAATGCTCTGTGAATATAGCCAACAGTTTGCTCTGATGAAACTATTTTTTCACCATCCATTGTCAGGATATTTTGAAAAATTCCGTGGGTTGCTGGATGGGTTGGGCCTAAATTTAAAATTGAATAATGTTTTTCTTCCACTAATGGAAGATTGAGAGCTAAAGCATCATTGGTGTCTCTCGGAATTATAATTGTATTTTCTTCCATACTTTTCAATATTATCTTCCAAATAATGCGTCTATTTTATCTTCTCTAGTTGCATCTTCTAGGGGATATTCTTTTCTCATAGGAAAATAATCCATTTCGTCTATATTTAAAATTCGTTGCAAATTTGGATGACCTGTATATAGAATTCCGTAAAAATCAAAAGTTTCTCTTTCCATCCAATTAGCACATGCAAATAAGGGTGTGAGTGTAGGAACAGATGGATTTTCAGTTGGAACAAAAACTTTTATTCGAATTCGTACATTGTTTTCCCAGCTGTGTAAATGGTAAACCGAGCAAAATTCTTTTCCTGTATTATCAGGTAAATGTATGCCCGTAATATCGGTTAAAAATGCAAATTTGAATTCAGGATGATCCCGCAAGTATTTGGTTACATCCACTAAATCAGAGACATTTGTTGTGAAAGTAAGAAGTCCATAAGGTTCTTCTAATTCAAATATTTTTTGGCCAAAATTAGCCACAATATCTTCTACTATAGATTGATTATTAACCATTTGATTTTTCTAAAATAGTATTTGGCTTTTCTAAAATATTGTAGGAATCTAACAAGGCTCTATATTCTGCTGAGTTTCTTCTTCTCAGAGGTTCATCTTTAGCAATATCTCTTATTTGCATTAAACCATCTAAAATTTGCTCGGGTCTAGGAGGACAGCCAGGTACGTAAACATCCACTGGAATTATTCTATCGATACCTTGAAGAACTGAATAGGTATCAAAAATACCTCCGGAAGATGCACAAGCTCCAACAGCTATTACCCAACGTGGTTCAGCCATTTGAAGATAAACCTGTTTTACAATCGGACCCATTTTTTTTGCTATTGTGCCCATTACCATTAGTAAGTCTGCTTGTCTAGGTGAAAAACTAGGTCTCTCAGAACCAAATCTTGAAATATCATAATGAGATGCCATTGATGCCATAAATTCTATACCACAACAAGAAGTGGCGAATGGCAATGGCCACAAGGAATGGCTCCTTGCTAATCCAATTACTTTATCAAAAGAAGTGGCAAAAAAACCTGACCCTTCAAATCCTTCTGGAGCTTCCACTATTTTTACCTCACTCATGATTTTTGTTTTTTAATTAAAACTTTTAAATACCAAAATGGTTTTAATCTTCATCCCAATTTAAAACTCCCTTTTTTAAAATATAGTAAAAACCAGCCATTAAAAATGTCACAAAAAGTAACATTTCATAAAATCCAGTCCAACCAAGACCTTTAAAATTTACTGCCCAAGGATACATAAATATTATTTCAACATCAAATAGTACAAAGATAATTGCAACTAAAAAATATCGCACTGATAATGGTGACCTCGCATCGCCTTGGCTTTCAATTCCGCATTCAAAGGGGTCTTCTTTCCTCTTACTTCTAAGCCTTGGACCAAGAAATCTACTAGCAACAATAGAGAAAATAACGAAACCTAAAGCTGCAGCAAGCTGGATTAATAAAGGTAAATAATCTTGCGGAAGATTTTGTGTCATAAATCAAAATTAATGTTACAAAATTAGTATCTAGTTTAGTAGAATCAAAATAATTGTGTAGTTTATCTTACTTAATTGATAGAGATCAGATTTAGTTAAAAAAATCAACACTTTCGACTATTAATTACATTCAATTTTGAAAACTAAATTAAATTAACATCCATATTAATCTTTCTAATATGTTTACAATTTTTTTATCGAATTTTCAAATACCTTTCCATTCATTCTCCGAATCTTTTGAATTGAGGTTTTGCCAAATAATATCCTTTAATTCTGAGATCCCTTCTTGGGTTAGTGAAGAAAAGAAAACAAAAGGTAAGCCAGGAGGTATTTTCTTGGCTAGTTTCTTTTTTTCTTTTTCATCTATCAATTCTGATTTTGAAAAGGCTAATATTCTATTCTTATCCAATAGCTCAGGATTGTATTTTTTTAATTCATTTATTAAAGTTTTGTATACATTCATTGGTTTTTCAGAATTTGCATCTACAAGAAAAAGTAAGTTTGCATTTCTTTCTATATGACGTAAAAATCTTGTTCCAAGTCCCTTTCCTTCTGCAGCACCCTCAATAATTCCAGGAATATCTGCCATTACAAAAGATTGAAAATCTCTGTAAGGCACTACACCTAAATTTGGTACCAAGGTTGTAAATGGATAATCTCCAATTTCTGGTTTGGCAGCTGAAATAGTGGATAATAAAGTTGATTTTCCAGCATTAGGAAAGCCTACTAGACCCACATCAGCTAAAAGTTTGAGTTCTAAAATCACCCATGCTTCTTGTCCTGGTATGCCAGGTTGAGAGTATTCGGGTGCTTGTTTTGTAGAAGTTTTAAAATGATAATTTCCCAATCCTCCTAAACCACCAGGTAATAAGATTGCTTCTTGACCATCTTCAATTATTTCGGCCATGATTTCACCAGTTTCTGAATGCCTAGCGATTGTACCTAGTGGTACTTCAATAATAATATCTTCCCCTTGTGCACCTGAGCTTTTGCTTTTTCCTCCTGTGACCCCTCCCTCTGCTTTTAAATGTTTTTTGTATTTTAAATGCAACAAAGTCCAAAGTTGTTTATTTCCTTTTATTATTACATGGCCTCCTCTTCCTCCATCTCCACCGTCAGGGCCACCTTTATCCACAAATTTTTCCCTTCTGAAATGTGTAAAGCCCCTGCCACCATCTCCAGATTTAACATTAATTTTTACGTAGTCTATAAAGTTTGATGACATCTACTTATCTTAATTGAAATGCAAAAGTACCAATTTTGGTACGAATTAATACTTAAATCCCATTTTATATGTAAAAAGGCTCTTATGTTTTGAATCATAAGAGCCTTTTTAAAAGTAATTTTATTTTTAAAGTGTACTATCTATTGCTTCACTAATGTTTGAAAAAATGTCATCAATTTTTCCAATTCCATTTATTTTTATCACTTTTTCCTGGGATTCATAATAGGGTAAAACATGGATAGTTTTAGAAAAATACTCGTCTATTCTTTTTACTAATTTTGAAGCTTCATCATCAGCTCTACCGCTTATTTTTTGTCTCTCGGAAATTCTCTCTTTTATAACCTCTTGGTTTACATCTAATTGTAAAACTAAATTTATATTAAATCCCTTATTTTCTAGAAATTTGTCTAAAGCTTCGGCTTGTGGGACTGTTCTTGGGAAGCCATCAAAAATAAAGCCTTTTGCGTTTGAATTTCTTGCCACTTCTTCTTCAAGCATTTCTATTGTAACCGAATCAGGTACCAATATGCCATCTGCTAAAAGTTGTTTTACCTTTTTTCCAATTTCGGTATCATTTTGAATATGCATTCTAAACATATCTCCTGTAGAAATATGTGCAAGTTGATATTTTTCAATAATTTTTTCAGACTGGGTGCCTTTGCCTGCTCCTGGAGGGCCAAAAATCACAAGATTATACATATATATGGTTTTGAAGGTTTTTTAGGTTGGCAAATTTAAATTAGTTTTTTTTATTTACGAAACTATTTTAAAAAATAAAGCCCGATTTTACCGGGCTTTATTTTTAATAAATTAAACTTTTATTTACCAGGGGAAGGTGGAGTTGCAGTTCCAATAGACTTGATTACCTCTAATTGTTTAATGGCCTTTTCGTTAGTTGGGTCATATTTTAACAATTCATTTAAATATTCAGTGGCTTTAGAAATATTTTTGTTTACTTGATATTCTCTTCCAGTTAAATACATTAAAGCATCTGTTACTTTTCTTTTATTTTTTGGATCACCTTTTCCTGCTTCACCTAGAAGACCTAAATATTTTTCATATAATGGAGCTGAAGTAAAATTAGCCGAGTATGTTGAATCAGCCATATTTTTAAAGGTTTTAACCCTAGCACTCATTTCAAAACCATCTACCCAAGCATCTTTGTAAAGACCAAGTGCCTTATCGATATATTCATCTGATTTTGTCCAATTTCTGGAATAGCTATAATATGAACCCACTGTTGCAAAATCTGATGCATTTGGATTCTTTTTAGCCAAAACACTTTTTTCTGCAAACATTGCTGCTTTTGGATAATTTTTATTTTTCAAGAAAGTAGATGCTAAATCATTATAATAGTTAAATGAGGTATCTCCTAAGCTAATGGCTTTTTCAATATTGATTATACCTAGAGAGTCATTTAAAATTTTCGCATCACCTTCAGCTGGAATGATCATGTAAGAACGACCTATGTATCCATAATCCATAGCTGGGCTTTCATCTGAAGGTACTTTTTCAATAAATTTTTTCAAAGCATCTATTGCTTCTATCGGTTTTTTCTCTTCAAAATTAATAATTCCGATCATTCTGTTTACATAAGGGTCAGTATTACAATCTTTTATTTCTTCAATTGTCTTTTTTACATTTTCAAAGTCTTTTGCAATAAATGCAAGTTTTGCATAACGAAGTTTAGCTTTACAATCCCCATCAGAATTGTCTAGATATTTTCTAGCTGCAGCAGCTGATTCTTTATAGTTATTTCTGGATTGATAATAGGAACTTGCATATCTATGAATAGGGGCATGTGCAGGGTCTGCAGCTATTCCTTTATCTATAGCATCTTTCGCTTCGGTATAATTCTTTCCTTGCAACCACACTCTAGACATTTTTTCATAGGTTTTACCTTGCTTTTTGTTCATCCTTGCTGCATTTTGAAGAGCATTCATTGCATCACCTCCTTCATTTTTCAACATGTAGGCATCAGATTTAACGAAATAATACTCAGGATTGTCTTTTACTTTAGACTTTTCTAAAGCCAAATCAATATTTAAAATTGCTTCCGCCGGATCATTTGCATTAGGGAACATAGTGTAGGCTTCAGCAATTCTATACAACACATCTGTGTTTTTAGATTTCGTAGCTTTTTTAACTTCTTCAAATATCAATTTAGCTCCAGCGAAATCTTTAGATGCTAACTTAACCATACCTAATCCTACTTGATTTAAAGGATCTCCTTTTTTGTCTAAAGAATTTCCTTTTTCAAATGCCTCTTGAGCATTTTTTAAACTTTCTGGAGTTATGCCATCAGGGCTTTTCAAAATAGCATATCCTTTGTAGAACAAAGTTTGTGGTGTGGCACCAGTTTCTGCAAGCTTGTTGAAAGCTTGAGTAGCCGCAACAAATCTTTCTGCATCTAAGTGCTTTATGGCTTCATCTAAAGTTTGGGCACTAAGAAAATTAGGCAACAAAGCAACAATAAAAGATGCA
>DAIQBE010000010.1:0-18074 GCA_036781325.1 Leadbetterella sp.
AATGGCCATAGTGTTTTTTTGTTCTTTTTTCTAAACAAATCGAAATGCCCGATTGATTGAATTCCGTAGTCTTTTGGATCTAGCCAGTGGAAGTTTATATGGAACTTACTACTTACATTTTTCCAAAAGCTTTGAATGTTTTTTCTTGTGGCAATTTCATCATCTATGGCCGTAAAAACTTCGATAGGGAAGTTAAGGTTATTGAAACCAGATATTCCTTCTATCTTTTTACTATATTTTGGATGAAAGAAATATTCAGGAACGCTGCACCAATCCCGCCAATCGTTATAGATTTTTTTCGGGATATCTTCCATCATTCCTAACATTTTGAGTTTCCCAAATCCATAGATTAGAATGCTTATAGGGCGAATAATTTCAAAAAATAAAATGTTTCGCATTCGGTTTTTAAAATTCATGTTTCCTCCAAAACCGGATCCGGTGTTAATGGTCAACATGGCATGTATTTTATTTTCCAGCTCAGGCACCAGGCCTACCATTTGGCCACCAACACTATGGCCAAACCAGAGTAATGGGATTTCCGGAAACGTATATTTACAAAAATTTAGAGCAGCGGCCATATCTAACTTTGCCCAATCTGTATATTCGTAATCACAATTTTTTAATCCAGATTTTGGCTTAGATTCTCCAATTCCTCGATATTCATATATTAATACTGCAAATCCATTTTCTTGAAGAGCTGAGGCAAAAGAAATATAAAACTCTTTTAAAACTGCGGTAGCGGAATTTAACTGTATAATTGCTTTTGGACTTTCATAATTAAATAAAATACCGTGCAAATCTAGGCCGTCTTTTGTTTTAATTAAAACCTTTTTTGTCATTTTACCAAACGTTTGTTATTTTTTTGCTTTTATTTAAATTTACCAAGGGTTCTTGTAAACACATCTTTTAAATACTGATCAGAATCAAAAAGCAGGCTGAACATAACCGCACCTTCAAACTCCATTACTGCCTGTTCTGCTAATCTTTGGGCCGTATTTTCGGAATAAACTTCAATAAAAATATGTTTCATTGCATTGGTCCAATCGATAAAAATATTTTTAAGGATAGCTTTAAAAATAGTATTTTGACCTGCCGTTTCTAAAGTAGTATTGCCCGCAATGCATCCTCCTTCTTGACTTAAAAGCACTTTTCCCAGCCTTATAAGCATTTTTTCCATTCTTTCTTTTGGGGCAATTTGGTCTTGGAATGCAATACTAAAGACTTTAGTATTTAAATATGAATTTACATTTTTTAAGATTTCAGCCATCAGTATTTCTTTGGAAGGGAAATAGTGATAGAAGCTTCCTTTTTGTAATCCACACTGAGTCGCCAAGTCACTCATTGAAGTATTGTAATATCCCTTCTTTCTAAAAACCCGAAGTGCTTCTGCAATAATTTCCTCTTTACTTGTTTTTGTAATTGGCATGGTGCAAATGTAACATTATTTTTTCTTTTACCAAACCATCGTTTGGTAATTTTATAAAATACTATTTTTGGGTTTTCACATTATTAACTTTTCTTAAAGAAATTGCCCTTAGGAGAATTATTGTTTATTTTTCAAAATCTCGTTCCAACAGTAGCTTTTCGTTGTAAATACCACTACCAGGCGGTTTATTGGATCTTTGTTTTTTTACATCTTCAGCAGAAATTCCTTTTCCAACTTTGGCAAATGCGTTTTGTGTAAAACGTATAATATCAACTATGTCCTGGTCGCTTATGTTGGTATTATTTGAAAGTGCGGGCATTTCATTGCTTAGTTCATACAGTTTACCATTTACATTAATTGGGCCATTTACTCCGTGCAGAATAATGGCAGCCAGCCGTTTCATAGATCCATCGATATACTCAGATCCTTTCAAAGGGGGTGCTAAATCCTGAATTCCTTTACCGTCTGGTCCATGACAAGTACCACAAATGCTTCTGTAAAGTTTAAGGCCTTTAGTACGAGTGTCTGTTTCCTTATATTCTTTTACAAAAATACTATTCATTTCTTTTTTCTGACGATTGTTGAATGAAAGTCTCAAGGAAGATGTAAGCCCATCTGATGGATTTAGGTTTTTTAGATAATATTCTTCTTTTCCTTCTAAGCTGCTGGTAATTGCTTCTTGAAATATTCTTTCGTTACTATATTTTTTGTCAATCTGGGCTAAGAGAGGTAAAAAAGTAGGATCTGAAATCTTAACCCAAGTATTTAGTGCCATAGCAAGATAAAGATCGACTATTTCATTGTTTTGAGTTAATAATTGGGTAGCAACACCCTTCATTTTTGTTACATTTAGGGTTGAAGTATGCGGTTCTAAAAGGCCTAAAGCATGAGCGATAGTTTCTGGATCTTTTGATTCTTTAATAATTGTTGTTAGATTATTAAAAGTGAGCGCATTTAAACCCTCTAGAATATATAAAGCATGAATAGAGGTGGAGAAATCATTTTTTGTATTACACAATAGCAATAAATCTTTGATAAGGGTAAAGTCTTTCTTTTCTATTAATAATTGTTGAGCACGATCTCTTAACCAGCCATTGGGGTGACTAAGATAGGTTAGCAATTCTTTATTTTTAACTTTAGCTAAATCTTGAATTTTGAAAAGGGTTTTCTCTTTTCTTGTAATTTTCAATATTCTGCCGGCATTTTGCAAAGTATCTAGTTTTTTTAGGGCTAATTGCTCGGCTAGATATTGTGAGATATAGGCTTTGTGCTGAATGATACCTCGGTGCATATCCACAATATACATGGCTCCATCGGGCCCTGTAAACAAGTTTACAGGGCGAAATCCTTCGTCTGTTGAGGCTAAAAACTCTTTTCCCTCTATTGCTTGTTTTCCGGTTGTTTGGGTATTTTTAAAAGAAAGTACATTACGTTTAATTAGATTCGCTTCGGGTACACACACAAAAGCATTTAAATTGTATTCGTCAGGGAAAGTTCCGCCCCTATAAAGCAAAGGCCCACATGCAGCAGTTACATCTATTAAATACCCTTTTGCATCCACTACCCCTTTTTGGTAACCTCTATTTAGTGAAGTTGCGTGAATAGGATAGACGTTGTTATTTGCTAAACGAATGTTTTCAGAGGCAAATGGTTTAAAATATTTGTTTCTAATCACTTTATTTGGCAAAACAAGGTCTCCTTTAAGATTGGTAGAGTTGTTGTTGAAATAAAGCCTTCCAAAGTTATCTTTTGTAATGCCCCATTGTCCACGATCGGAAGTGGGTTCTTTTAGCCATTTTCCATTTTTTAAGCGGTATCTAAAATTCAAGTTTGCATTATAGATCCAATTGTCAACATTCATCATCAGCCCATTGGATGAATGCTCTACGTTTCCGCCCTCAGCATAGATAGGGTCTACAATTGTTTTTTTCCCAGGTTTGTCGTTTTTTATTTCCACGAAAATAAGCTTTGGACCATCTACATATAATAACCCTCCATAGACATGAGCAAGGGCACGGGGCAAAACTAATTGATCTAAAAACACTTTTTTATGGTCAACAACACCGTCTTTGTCTAAGTCTTCCAAAATTGAAATCTTTCCATTGGGTTCTTCTTCGCCAATCCCTTCTAGATTTGGCATATATCCAATCATTTCTACTACCCACATCCGACCTTTATTGTCGAAGTCCATGCTTACTGGAGCTTTTAGATAAGGTTCGGAAGCTATCAAACTTAATTCAAAACCATCTTCAATCTGATAATTTTCGAGAGAGAATTTGGGTTCTTGAAAATCAAATTTTTTAAAACCAAGTATGAAAATAGTACCTATAAATAATACACCTAAGCCAATTTTATATGCGGTCTCTTTTTTGATTAATTTTGTAATTGTCATTTACTGTTTTACGTGTTTTAATTTTTTAAATTTGGGCCTTTTTTATTCCAAGTTATTTCTACTTTCGACAAATACCAAGTTTTCCCTTTGTCATTATTTCCTTGAAAAAACAGATAGTCTCGACCGTCTTCCGCCTTAAAAACCATTGGGTGCCCACTTTCACTCTCATTCCAGGAGCCCGGGTTTCCGTTTTTTAAGAATGGGGTATTAAATAATCTTTTCCAATGAATTCCATCTTTGCTGCGTGCAACTCCGATTTGCTGTGGCTCATTATTATAAGCACCCGCATAAAACATATATAAATATTTGCCTTTCTTTATGCAAGAGGCAGCCTCAATACAATTTTTTTCCCAATCTAATTCTGGTTTAAGAATAGGCATATTAGGAATTTCTTTCCAACTATTTCTTTCAAAATTACTTGTTATTGGGGAGGTTGCTACGCCTTGTTGTTGAATTTTGTATGCAGGGTCTCTAGTGGCGTAATACAAAAAATATTGGTTTTTGTATATGATTACTTCTGCATCAATGGCTCTGCCACAACTCCAATCGCTTATTGTAGGTCTGAAAATGGGATTTGAGGAATCTCTTTCAAAATCAATGCCGTTGGAAGAATAAGCATGACAAATAGCATCCAATTTACCGTTACCATATGTTTGGTAAAATAAATGTAAAACTCCATCTTTTAATAGAGCACCGGGTGCGCAAATTCCTTTTTCTTCTACCGAGCCTTTTTGACCTTTAATGTTTCCTTTTTTCTCCCAATTTACTAAATCGCTGCTTGAAGCAATTCCAATATACCACTCTTTTTTTTCTTTATCTGGAGTTGAATAATACATCCAATATTTTCCTTGGAAAAAAATCACATAAGGGTCTTTAGCGTAAGGTCTTGAAGGAACATCCAAGTCTCCGTAAAACATTTCTGGGTTTTGAGCAAATGTCACTACTGAATTCAAAATGAAAAAAAACAGATATTGCAATAACTTTTTGTTAAAAAGAGCTTTGTTTATCATAAGGAAAGAAGAAATATTTTTTAAGGGGCTGAATAATTTTTTTTGCTTCAAATATACAATCTGGAGTTTATAAAAGGGTAAGATTTGTGAAAATTTGATAGAAAAAGAAAGGCAAGGATAAATTTAATTAGAACATAAAAGAGTATAACAAAATAATGGAATTTTATTTTTTTCATTTCCAATCCACGCTTGAAAAAACGATTTGTGAATAATTGTCTTTTTCAAATAAAACGCCTATAGTTTTTTTGCTTATTTTAACAATATCAGAATATGCTGATGGTGATTTGTCTTTGTTTGTTGCTCCAGAATAAACTAGTTTAGAGATTTTCCAAAATTGTCCGTTATCAAAACTAATTCTAAGGGTTAAATTGTCTCTGTTTTTTTTATCTGCGGCATTACAAAAAGCAAGTATAGTTTTTCCTCGTTTTTTCCCAATTGAAAGAATACTACCTTCGCAAACGGGGTCGGGAAGATTTTCGTCAAAATAGGTTTCATTCCATGTTTCTCCTCCATTATTGCTTATAGCCACAATTCTTAATCGTTTATCTCCCTTTTGATTACGAGCATTTAACATCAGTCTATTATTAGAAATTGCTGCCGCAGTGGATTCATTGCTCCCTGCAATATTTACGTTTTCACTAAGTTTGAAGTTTGCCCCATGGTCATCAGTATAGAAACCGTGGGCAAAATAATCTTCTCCCATTTTTTGGGGCTTCCCTGTGGAATGGTTGGCAGCCACATATATGCGACCTTTATATTTTCCTTCTTTAAACTGCATTGCATGACCGGGAGTATTTGCATAATGACGCCAGTCTTCTTTGAAATTATAGGCTGGGTTTACAGAATGCTGGTTTGGTCGGTGGGTCTCTAAGGTTATATTCACTCCCTCGCTCCATGTTAATCCGCCATCTATAGAAGTTTTATACCAAACCTCTCGAAGGCCGTTACCATTTCTTACCTCTCCTTCGTGATTATTGCCTGTATTATAAAATAGGAAAATCCTTCCATTTGGAAATTTAGGGTCTGAATCGTCTAAAACGGGGGCGGGGTTGCCCGCTTGTAAATCATTATAATCAACAACCGTTATCATAGAACCCCAGGTTTTCCCTTTATCAGTACTCTTTTTTAATACAATATTGATATTTCCAAAATCATTGCTTCCACTAACTCGGCCTTCGGCAAAGGCTAAAAGATCTCCATTACTATTTTTGATAATTGCAGGTATTCTATAAGACTTATGACCCTCCATTCCTGAAATATAAACAGGTATTTGAGCTTGTATTTTTGATACAAATGAAATTGATAAGAACAAAAACAAGAAGTTTTTCATATACAATTATTGTTAAAATATTTCAAGTTAACTATTCGAGCTTAATGATTTAAACTAATAAAATAAGTTGTTATTATATGTAACGGTTTATGTGTGCTATTTCCATTAAATTTCATCTTTAAAATCATTTACTTTAGGTCTAAGGAATGTGAGTTGAATAATTAAAGCAATCAAAACAACGCCAGACATCAGGGCAAAGTCTTTTCCGAGATTTCCTTTGTCTGTTGATTTGCCTAATAAATCTGTGATAAAAGCCCCTGCCAATATCCCAGTTAAATTCATAAAACCGTATGCTGTGGCCCTGTATTTAGAAGATACAAATTGACAGAGAATAGGCATATTATTGGCATCAAACATTCCAAATCCAAAACCAAAACAAAAAGCTGCACCAACCACGTGGATAATAGAATGGCCGAAACTAATCAATAATAAAGCGGGAATGGTTAATCCCAAACCAATGGCACTGGTATATATTCTACCACGAATGTTTTTCTGTACCCATCTGTCTGATAAGGTTCCTCCAACAAGTACTCCTAACAGTGAGGAAAGGGAGGTGGTGACCGTTGAAAGTGGTCCTGCTTTAACCATGTCTAAATTTAATTTATCAGCAAAAAGTGTTGGAAGCCAGTTTTTTACCCCCCACCCAGGCAAACTCGGAATGGTAAAATAAAAAAGAATTATCCAAAAAGAAATATTACTAAATAAAAGCCCCAGACTCTTCAAAACAGGCAATTTTTCGATGAAAACAGGTTCGTTGATACTATCGACCTTTGAAGGTTTATTTTCTCTTAAAAAAAGAATTAATACGACAGAATACGCCATTCCCATTAAGCCGAAAGACTGAAAGGTAGAATTCCAAGAAAATTGTGCGGCTATACTTGCTCCAAATCCGCCCAAAGCTTGACCCACGTATAAACCTGACAAGTGGATGCCAATGGCGAGGGATCTAGTTTTAGAAGTATGAAAGTCGGCAATTAATGAAAGACCAGCAGGAATATACAAAGCTTCGCTTATGCCCATTAGGGCACGCAACCAATACAATTGTTCAAATGTTTTTGCGAAACCCATTACAAACGTAACTCCTGACCAAACAAATAAGCTACCTACTATCAACCACTTTCTGTTCATTCTGTCGGCAATTAAACCAGAAATAGGGCTCATTAAACCATATATCCATAAAAAAATAGCCATAAGCCGGCCAAAATTTGCAGCAGATTGAAGCTCAGCAATGTCTATCATTATAGCTGGTTTCATGGTAGAAATCATCTGTCTATCCATATAATTTAATAATGCCACCAACCAAAGCAGGCCTACTACTACCCAAGGATATTTTTTAGAATTCATTATTTTTTTTCAATTATTTTTCGAAAATTTCTCCATTTACAAAAATGAGATACAAACACTATATTTTTAAATCATTTAAAAAGATATTTTTGGAACAGAATTCTGAGAAATTTAAATTCATTACGTCATTTTTAAAGTTTTCAAATTGGTTTATCCCCATGTTATTAATTGGCAAGCGGAATTCACCACAATCCATCCCTACTAATTTCATATAAGCCTTTCCTGTTGCCATTCCACCATATTTACCCAATAAACGAATCATATTTATTGAAGTCATCTGGAGGGTTCGTGCTTTTTCTAATTCTTGATTTTGAAATGCTTTTAACAAACGATGATATAAAGGAGCAGCATAGTTATATGTGCTACCCACGGCCCCTTTTGCCCCCAAAACTAATGCAGAAAGCATGTTTTCATCTCTTCCCCAAAGCATGTCATATTTTTGATTCTTGTATTCTAAACAAGAGTGGAAATCCATAAAATCTTCATGTGTATATTTGATGCCAGCAAAATTTGGGATGTTATTTTCAACAACCTTTAATAATTCAAACATTGAAAGATTTACGCCCGTTAATACTGGAATATGATAATAATAAAAAGGCATGTTAGGCACTGAATTAGCAACTTCTTTGCATGTTAAAGCCAGCATTTCAATAGTAGAGGGTTTGAAATAGTATGGAGCAGTGAAAGAAATAGCCCAAAGACCAATTTGCTCAGCATATATGGCCAATTCTTTGCACTCAGTAATAGAAGTGCCGCCCAAAAACAACATAACTTTGAAGTTCGAGTCATTTTGCGTGCAATCAGCCCAAGCTTTAGCAATTTCTTTTTTTTCTTTAAGAGTTAATGAAACGCCTTCGCCAGTAGACCCGCAAATGAAAGCACCACAGACATCATTTTTTTTCAAAAATTCATAATATAAAGGAATTAAAGAGGTATTCAATGAACCATCAGGAAACATCGGAGTAAAAGGAGCCGCAATCAAGCCTTTTAAGTGATTAATAGTCATATTTTTATTAATTGTTAAATTTATTTTTCAAGTTAAATGGTATCCTAAAAATGGTCATAAACCAAAAATCTCTCCCATTTTTTGTAAATTTATTTCTTGTTTTTTTGTGCCCAATTTTCATATTGTTTTTTTAATTCATTTACAATTTCTGGATATTCAAAAGCAAGATTTTTCGTTTCGCTAGGATCAGCTTCTAAGTCTACTAAATACAATGTATCATCTGTTGAAAACGTCCCCTTTTTACTCGTATCTTCAGGATTTGAATGTAATTTCCATTTGCCTTTTCGAGCCACCCAGGACTTTCGAAATGCCCAACAATAACCCTGTTCATGATTAGAAATGGCATCTGTATTTTTTATGACTGAAACCAAACTTTTTCCATCTAGGTCTTTTTGAGAAATTTCGATATTGCAATATTCTGCTAAAGTCGGAAACCAGTCGGTATTGACTGCCATTTGGTCTCTAACTTGGCCTTTGGGGATTTTGCCAGGCCAACTAATAATGGCAGGCACTCGAATACCTCCCTCAAAGAGGCATGCTTTTGCACCCCTAAAAATACCGGCATTCCCTCCTCCAAAATGAGCCCGCTCTTCAGTTGAATACCCGTTATCTGATTGAAAAATGACAATTGTATTTTCTGATAACCCTAAGTCAGCAACATGTTGGAGTAATTGTCCGATTTTGTCATCGAGGGTGGACATAAATGCAGCATATAAATCTCTAGGGTATGCCAGTCCTTTTTTCCGATAGTAGTCCAACCATTTTGGGTCGCCTTGATAGGGATAATGGGGTAGGTTTATTGCAAAATACATAAAAAAAGGAGTTTTTTGAGATTCTTTCATAAATTGACTCGCCTCTTTTACCATCAAGTCAGGGAAAAATTGGCCTGGGTAATGCACTTCTTTTCCATTACGATATAAGTCGTGTTTGTTGGGGCCATTCCAATAGAAAAAATGCGAATAATTGTCAATACACCCTGCTATATGACCAAAAGAATGGTCAAACCCTTGGGCGTTGGGACTCATTTCAGGGGAATAGCCCAAATGCCACTTTCCTATATGAGCGGTTTTGTATCCAACACTTTTAAATAGTTCGGCCATTGTAAAACGATTGCTCGGTAAACCATCGCCTTTGCTAGTTTCTGAGGCATTATTGGGCAATCCAGCCCTTTGTGGAGTAAGCCCTGTTAATAATGAAGCCCTGGAAGGAGAGCAAACTGGGGATGCATAAAATTGTGTAAACATGACTCCACTCTTTGCCAATCGATCAATATTGGGGGTTTCTAAGTCCTTTGATCCATAACAATTAAGGTCTATGGCACCTTGGTCGTCAGAATAAATTACAATAACATTAGGTCTTAATTGGGCATTGGCTAAAGAAACGGAAAAGCATATAATATATGCATGCTTTAGTATAATTTTTAATCTCATTATTAAAATATTTTTTCTATTTAAATAATTCGAATATTACAAACCAGCTTCTTTTAGCCAGCTTCTTAATATTGTCAAATCTCTTTTCATTGCTTTAATTATATCTTTAGTATCTATTTTAGGATTTCTATTCCCATTTTCCGCTCCTCCCAAATCATATTCAAAGTGCATGGTTAAAGGCACATGAATGTTGTATTGTTTAATTAATTTAAAAAACAATTTCCAATCAATTATTCCTTCTCCAATAGGGCAACCTTCTTTTTGTAAGGTCCCATTTTTTAATACCCATTTAAAATCCTTAATGGGCAAAGATTTGATAAATGGTGCAATAAGTCTAAAGCTCGTTTCCCAATTGGCTCCGCTTTCAGCGGTTGCATGATTTATGTCAAATTGAGCACCTGTAAAAGGGGAATTGATTTTTTTGAGGATGGGGTATACATCCCAAATTGCTGCACCAAAATATTGTCCACCGTGGTTCTGATATTCTCCAGTAATGGTATATTTTTTATTCAGATCTGATACCCCTTTCATTTTGTGAGCAATAGTTTCAATTTGCTCAGGGATATCCTTTTTCATGTCATAACGATACCAACCCATGCGGTAATGCTTAATGTTTTGGGAATTTGCCGTCTTTAAAATTGTTTCTGAAAGAGAATCGGCTTCCAAAATATTTGTGACCATCATTGGTATTTCAATTTTTGCAATTTTTGCAGCTTGAACGGCCTTTGGAAGATCTAAAATGACTTTTTCAGGAAGGACGTGGCCTTCAGGCCGTACCGTTAAGTCAATACCATCGAAACCCATTTCTGCTACCGTATTTGCTAAAATTTGGTAATCTGAAATCCAATGAAGAGTCTTTGAAAACACAGATATTTGGATTCCTGTAGCCGGTTTGGCAAATACAGAATCAGTTTTTGGTAAAATAAATGGAGCAAAGCTTGTTGCTATAAAATCTCGTCTTTTCATTTTTTTTCAGTTAAATAGGGAATATAATTTTTAAAGAATACCATATATTATTTAGGAAATAAGTCCATATAATGCGAGGGGGTTTCAAAAATACCCCCACTTTGAGCATAAAAAGTTTCATCTATTTTATAAACACCATTTTGTGATTTAATCCAAGAGGCGTTTGATTTTGGGTGATAGGTCATCAAAGTTTCCCAACGTTTATAATATTGATGACCATTTGTTTCTTGTAAACCAATATCCATACCTGGAAAAGGCAATAAGCGAGCAGCTACTGTTTTGTTCCAATCTACCAAAATTGGGTTTACTGTTAGATCTGCACAAAAACAGGGCACATTTTTTTCAGTAGCATATTGAATAATTTTTAAAGTCATACTTAATGTTTTAGCAATTGACTTTACTACTATCGCAGAATAGCCTTGTTCAATTCTTCTGGCCGTTTCTTCAACTGTATGAGCACTTTCATCTGCGGCGATTCTAACTCCCAAATCACCAACATAACTTTCATTGTTTTCGGGTAGAGGCTCTTCAATAAGAGCAATTTGATCGAGAGCCCCAATTTTATTAGCATGGTCGATGAATCGCAATAGGGTTTCTTTTTTCTCATAGCGACCGTTAGGGTCAAAGTAATATGGAATTTTTCCACTTTTGGTGTATGGAGTTTCAAAATGGCCAATTGCTTTATGTACTTGAGTCAAAAATTCAAGGTCTTTTTCTAACATTTCTTTTTGCGTTCCTGCAGACCCCGTTTTCAATTTCATAATGAAATAGCCATCCTCAGCAGCAGCTTTTATTAATTGTGGGTTAGAACCGACACTAAACGATGGAATACTGGCTACTTTTGAATGTTTATGTGAAAGGCCTTTTCTAAATTGTATTGGAATTAATTCATCGAAATTGTTGATATTGTTTTCTGCTGCATAAACCAACCAAGCGGCATTGTCTGCTGCTACTAATGCATTGAGAGCAAATGTTTTTCGGAGGTCGGAAATACCCGTGATTTTTTTACCATAAGCTAAAACTTCGGGTAATATTTGGTCTAATAGGTCTATTGGGTTGGTAAAAACTGTTCCTTTTATAATTTGCAAAGCGTGCTCAGTCATGGCAAACATCAGCGCATTGCCTGCACTTTCGGAATGAGATGCGGCCACCCTTGCATCTGACCATAACACTCCCTGCGTGGCTAGGCCTATTTTTTTTATGCCTGATTCTGTTTCTAGTAATGCAACGGACTGCCAACTATCCGTAATTGCACTACCCTTAAAACGATAAGGATTTAAGGCCTCTCTTTCAAAATTAGAATCAACTCGTTTTATTTTAATCGATTTAGAAACATTCTCTTTTGCATTTGAAACAATCGGGATGCCGGCAGCACCTAACACAATGGCAGTTCCTGTAGATTTTACAAATGTGCGTCGGTTGATTGCAATTTTTTTTATGTCATTCATAATTTAATTTTCTTTTGGAATATCATTTAAAGTGTACCAAGCTTCTCCAGACCAAAGAGATTGATTTTTCTGATTTTTGATTAGTTTGGACAATCTAAAATAAACAACATGCTTGGTTTTCATATTAGGGACTTTTACATATACTTTCTTTCTGTCTTTTGAAATACTGATTTGGGTTGGATTTAGGTTTTCTAAATCCATTTTGGGTCCGCCATAGTTTTTGGTGGGCAAATACCACCACTGTTGCATAATTACATCCGTTTTTTTTAGGGTTAAATCGGCCTTCAATGGTTGGGTAAATTCAATTTCAAAGCCATCGGACTTAGCCCTAACACAGAGCATTTCAAATGTAGATTTATTATTGAATTTCATACATTGAAGCCCGCTCAACTTATTGTTCCAACTCCAGCCTCCTCCCATCATGCCCACTTCACCCACATATAAATCTCCATTGGGGCCCCAACGAAGTCGATTTACACCTGCTTCAAAACCTTGAGAAAATCTAAAGACAGCGCCTTGATATTGGCCATTAATTTTTTCTAGAAAATCTCGATTGATACCACCAAAAGTTACATCTCCATGGAGCATTTGGCCTTTATATGTGCCTTTTTGAATCAAAACAGGTTCGGAAGGGGAGTTTCCGATTTCGTGTTCTGGCAACCATATAGCAGGCATGGCCATTTCTGGAGGGGGATTTTTGCTTAACCAACCCCAAAACATGCCATGGTACTCTCCTTTTTTCACATGTATCAGTTTGTTTGCGGGTAACCATTGTCCTTGGTTGTCGGTGATAAAAATTTCATTATCAATTCCTAAACCAATACCATTTGGGGTTCTTAATCCGAAATTTACCTCTTCAAAATTTCCATCTTTTGAAATCTTTATTGTTTTTCCTCTGTCTGGCAATTGCTTCTCTTCGGGCTTCAAGCGCATAGCCATTGAAAGAGTGGCATAAAAATATCCGTCTTTATAGACCAATCCAAAGGCAAACTCATGAAAATCAGCAGAAACGGTCCAGCTATTACACACTACTTGATATTCATCAATAACCTCATCACCATCTAGATCTATTAATTTTGTTAACTCTTGCTTTTGTAAAACATAAATTTCACCATTTACGACTTCAATACCCAAAGGCTCAGCCAAACCTGAAGCTATTCGCTTGACTTTTAATTTACTTGAATCATTGGAAGTTAAACCATCAATTATATATAGGCCACCTATTTTATCCCAAGTAGTGACCAATAAACGTCCATCTGGTAAAAATGCTAATCCGCCAACCCTTGGTTTGAAAGTAGAAGTATGTAATGAAATTAAATCAAAACTAGGGTGCACACCTTCAAGAGGCGCTCCAAAACCAGGCGTATTTGTAAGAAAAGGCTTTACTTTTGTATTTTTATTTAAGCTTTTTAAATCAATAGGTTCTTTGGGTTTTAAAGTAAAAATGAAATTGACCATTTGGTTGAGTTCATTTTCAGAAAAATCAGGATGTGGATTCATCCTTCCATTGCCCCAAGAGCCCGTACTTCCCCTTTTTATTTTAATAGCCAAGTTTTGTTTTGACTCTTTAGTATTCCCATATTTTTGGGCAATTCTTTTAAAAGATGGGCCGACTTCGTCTGTATCTAATCGATGACAAGTAAAGCAGTCGCTTTTATTCATCAGGGCCATACCATCATGAATATTTGAAAATTTTGATTTGGGTGGGAATTGCTCAGGAAGTAAATCATAATCAACCGTAAGAGCGGTAATTGCATTACTTTTTATTGAAAAAGATGTATCAGGTAAGGATAAAAAAACTTGTGTTTCTAAAGGTACCTTTGAAGTTGTAAACTGTCGCTCGAAAACAATTTTTCTTTCCTTGTGAAAAACTTCTGGACACTCTTCTACTTTTATGGTATCATTGGTAGTTAAAACTAAGGCATATTTTATAATTATCTTATTGTTTTTTAAAGCATACCCTTGATATAGGGCTTTTGAAAAAATGCTCTTCCCTTTCCCTTTCACTTCCCATTTCTGGTTATGCAAAGTATCCAAAAAATAAGCAGTTCCCCACGAACTTGGTTGTATGTCTTTTGTGTCATTGTAGGCCGCACCCTCTAAAGAAACACCGCCTTTCCAAGCTTTATATAATTTGCATTGTACTAAATCGTATGCGATATAACACTCAGAATCTAATGCAACAGTCAACATTCGAGCCTGAAAATCTAAAACGGACCTAAATGCCCAAACATCTAGGGGGCGTTTTATAACGGTGGCGGGTAAAATATAACTTGAGGCAAAAATTGTTGCACCAAAAAAAAGCAGCCACTGTATTATTTCCTTTCGCATTGAAATATTTTTTAAAACCTTTAAATATAGTTATTTTAGATCTATTTATTATTGTATTTCCTATATATTTT
Organism: Leadbetterella sp.; assembly: GCA_036781325.1. Taxonomy (GTDB): domain Bacteria; phylum Bacteroidota; class Bacteroidia; order Cytophagales; family Spirosomataceae; genus Leadbetterella. The sequence continues at coordinate 14,755 of DAIQBE010000010.1, forward strand.
GTGGGTATTTAGGTTCTACCAGACGATTGAAGTTTGAGTTAATAATGCAATTAATATGTTCATTTTTAAAGAATAATTTAATTTTTTTTAAAACGAACAATCGTTACTTCATATATTTTGGATTATACTTTCCTTGCTTTTTAAAGCCTTCAAATGGTCTCATTGCTCCGAAACGAGGGTAAGAGTCAAAGATGTTTCCATTAGCGGTCATTCTTGGGTCATTTTGTTCTTTAAGTTTCTGTTCTAATTCTGCTCTTAATATCTTTAAAATGGGCTTCATTTTTTCAAATTTTGAAATGTCATTTAAGCAAAAAGGATCTTTGACGATGTTATATAACTGTTCAGAATCGCGTTTTTCAAAAGCAATTTTAAAAAGCATGGGGTATTTGGCCCTTTCTTTTATCATAAACGTTTTGGATGGAGAATCGTCAATGTCTTCGTATCCTTGCAAAATGGCTTTTACTCCTTTTGTTCCTTCAGTAGATTCTTTTTCTATAGGCGGAGGGTCGCCTAAAGGCCATCTTTCAGGTTTAAAATTTTTAATATAAAGGTATTCTTTTGTACGTATTGCTCTTGCTGGATATCCTAGGTTGTCAGGACGGGCATGGGTATGCCTTTCTCTTCCGGTTAATATATATTTTCGTGATACATCGATATTTCCTGATTTTGAGCTTTTAAAAATTGGCATTAAGCTTTTGCCAGAAAAGTCTTCAAAATGTTTAACACCTGCTATGTCCAAGATAGTAGGGGCTAAATCAATTAAGCTTATTAAGTCATCCACTTTCCTGTTTTTGCCATTAATCACTGGTCCAGCAATTGCTAATGGCACATGGGTTCCGTATTCTTGTAGATTGGCTTTAGCATATGGGAAAGCCATGCCGTTGTCGGCTGTTACAATAACAATGGTATTTTCTAACTCACCAGCATCTTTTAATAGTTGAAGCATTTTTCCCAATTGGGTGTCAAACCAATTTATTTCCAAAGCATAATCCAACATTTCACCTTTTATTACATCACTAGAAGCTAAGAATGATGGGACTTTCAATTTATTAAAGGAAAAACCTGCTTTTTGGCCAGAGCCTTCTTCATATTCTCGATGAGGTTCTTGACTTCCATACCAAAAGAAAAAGGGTTGATCTTTTGGTTTAGCTTTAAGAAAATCATTGAAATTGGCCGCATAATCTGTAGTGCTTATTCCCGTGGTGGGTACGCTAATGAATTTTCTTGAATTATATTCAGGACCTACTGGGTTTCTATCCCATCCCGAATCTTTATAATTGCCTGGACCCCATGGCTTACCAGTGAATGCTAATGCATAGCCAGAAATTTCTAATGCATCGGTAAAAACATGAAATTTCTTAGGAAACAAACTGCTATGCGTTCCCGCTTCTTCCAATTGCCAAATTTGCTTGCCTGTTAATATAGCTGCTCTTGATGGGCTGCATTGTGGTGCAGCCACAAAGGCGTTATTAAACAGTATGCCCCTTGCTGCTATACTATCAAAAATAGGTGTCTGAAAAGCGGATTGACCATTAGCCGAAACATGAGGGAACGATTGGTCGTCGGCAATCGCAAAAAGAATATTGGGTTGGCGTTTAAAATGTTGCTGAGGGTCGGTTGTAAAGCTAACAACAATAGCACAAAACAGACAAATAGCCATTAATCGTATCATTTTTGTAAGGTTAATTTTTATTGACAAAACAAATAATCAAATTTAAATATATATCAAAGATTTGCATTTTTGAGCGACTACTTGTTTGTCAATGCTAACTTAAAATTCAAAAATGTATTTAAATATAAACGTACTTTAATCAAATATATATAATATTTTTGAATGATAAAAAATGTATAAATTGTTTGAAATTGCTTTTTAGTATTTAAAATAATTAATCAAAAAAAAAGTAAGATAAAAAGTTAATGCAAAATGGTTGTAATAAATTAACTAACAATTGGTTAAGTGGTTTATTTTTTACAAGAAGGTTAGAATTGTGTTGATAAAAAAGACTACATAAATTTAAGTTCTTAAGAGAGAGAATATTAAATATATAAATACTTTTTAAATAGAAGCCTTTTTTGAATAAATGCCCATTGAATTCGTGTGTATTCCAAGCTTCCAAACAGATTAAAATAAATATTTCTTACCTGAAAATTCTGTTTTTTATTTCAATTTACTTAAATTTAATATTTGCAACTTAAATTAACCTTAAATTATGAATTGGAAGCAAGTAAATGATCCATTAAACAACATTGGCTTATCGGCCATTTTGGCTTTATTGCCCATATTATTTATCTTTTGGGCACTGATCATAAAAAAAATGAAGGGTTATCAAGCAAGTTTAATAGCTACCTCTTTAGCTATTATTATTGCTGTTACTGCTTATGGAATGCCCATAAAATTAGCCTTACTTTCAACAATAAATGGTGCTTTATATGGCTTATTTCCAATTTGTTGGATAGTAATAACAGCCGTTTTTTTATTCAATTTGACCATAAAAAGTGGCCAGTTTGAAATCATTAAAAATTATATGGCTTCCATTACCTCTGATAGGAGGTTGCAGGCTTTGTTAATTGCATTTTCGTTTGGTTCGTTTTTGGAAGGTACAGCGGGTTTTGGTGCACCAGTAGCCATCACGGCAGCCATGTTGGTAGGTTTAGGATTTAATCCGCTTTATGCCGCAGGTATTTGCCTGATTGCCAACACAGCCCCTGTTGCTTTTGGTGCAATAGGCACACCAATTACCGTGGCTTCACAAGTTACATCTATCCCTGAATTGGCCATATCACAAATGGTGGGTCGCACACTTCCTATTTTATCGGTAATTCTGCCTTTTTATTTGGTCGTTATTATGGCTGGTTTCAAGAAAACCCGTGAGGTTTTACCCGCCATATTGGTATCAGGAGTTTCTTTTGCTTTTTTACAATGGTTTACCTCCAATTTTATAGGACCCGCACTTCCCGATGTGATTGCTGGTATTGGTTCAATATTGAGTATGATTGTTTTATTGAAGTACTGGAAACCAAAAACGATCTGGCGTTTTCCAAATGAACCTGAACCTACATTAAATACGGATATTAAATATTCAATCGTTGAAATTATTAGGGCGTGGTCACCTTTTATTATTTTATCGATAATTATTATCGCTTGGGGAATAAAACCAATAAAAGAAGTTTTTAATGCTATTGGAGCATCTCAATTTGAATTCCCAGGATTACACAACATGATAATTGATCAAAATGGAAAAGAAATTGCCCATCTATTTAAATTCAATTATTTGTCGGCCTCTGGTACTGCAATTTTGGTTACTGCGTTAATTTCAATT
>DAIQBE010000011.1:0-17861 GCA_036781325.1 Leadbetterella sp.
CTGACACAAATAACATAGCTGAAGCATTTTTACAAGCTGCCACACAAGCTCCACAACCAATACAAGCCGCGGCGGCGAAAGCTTTGTCGGCATCATCTTTTCCTATAGGTAAATTATTTGCGTCTTGAGCGTTTCCTGTATTAATTGAAACATATCCACCAGCTGCCATAATTCTATCAAATGCAGAACGGTTAACCACTAAATCTTTGATTACAGGAAAAGCTGTAGCACGCCAAGGTTCTACCACAATAGTATCGCCGTTCGAAAAGCTTCTCATATGAAGTTGACAGGTAGTAACCCCATCAAGAGGTCCATGGGGTTTTCCATTAATGTACATGGAACACATTCCACATATACCTTCTCTACAGTCATGATCAAAGGCAATTGGTTCCTTTGAATCTGTTATTAACTGTTCATTTAAAACATCAAACATCTCTAAAAAAGACATGTCTGGAGAAACATTGTTGACGGTATAATTTTCTAATTGACCTGAAGTTTTGGCATTTTTTTGTTTCCAAACTTTTAAATTTATGGTCATATTTTCTGTACTCATAATTTTTGAAATTGAGCTAAGGGTACTAATTATTTATAATTACGTTGGGCTATTTTGATATTTTCATATTTTAAATCCTCTTTGTGAAGATTCCATAGGCTTTCATCCGAGTATTCCCATGCAGATACAAACATGAAATTTTCATCATCTCTTAGAGCCTCACCACCACCTTCTTGATATTCTTCTCTGAAATGCCCACCACAAGATTCGTTTCTATTTAATGCATCGACACACATTAACTCACCTAATTCAATAAAGTCAGCCACTCTTCCTGCTTTATCGAGTTCAGGATTGAAACCATCTGCATCGCCCAATACTCTAACATCTGACCAAAACTCCTTTTTTAAAGCTTGGATTTCAGAAATGGCTTCTTTTAAACCGTCTTCATTTCTTGCCATTCCGCACTTATTCCACATAATTTTTCCTAACCTTTTATGGAATGATTCAGGAGATTGTTTCCCTTTGATATTTAATAAAGAATTGATTCTTTCTTTTACTGCTTTTTCGGCATCTACAAATGCTTGATGATCAGTAGAAATAGATTTGGTTTTAATATCATTAGCTAAATAAGAACCAATAGTATATGGAATTACAAAATATCCGTCGGACAAGCCTTGCATTAAAGCAGAAGCCCCTAATCTATTGGCTCCATGATCCGAAAAATTCGCTTCCCCTAAAGCATACAAACCTGGCACAGTAGTCATTAAATTATAATCTACCCACAAGCCTCCCATAGTGTAATGCACTGCAGGATATATTTTCATGGGTACCTCATAAGGATCTTCCCCAGTAATTTGTTTGTACATATCAAACAGATTGCCGTATTCTTCTTTAACAAGTTCTTTACCTAGGCGAGTAAGGGTTTCTAAATCTGGATTTTCGATACCTAATTTTGTAGCTTGGGCTTTACCATATTTATTTACCAGATTAAATTTAAAATCTAGATAAACTGCCATTTTAGTAGTTCCAACTCCGTAGCCAGCATCACATCTTTCTTTGGCAGCTCTAGAGGCAATATCGCGTGGAACTAAGTTTCCAAACGCAGGATATCTTCGCTCAAGGTAATAATCTCTTTCTTCTTCAGGTATATCATTTGCAGCTCTTTTATCATCTTTTTCTTTTGGAACCCATATTCTGCCGTCGTTTCTTAATGATTCTGACATTAAGGTTAGCTTCGACTGATGATCTCCAGAAACAGGAATACATGTTGGGTGAATTTGGGTAAAACAAGGATTTCCAAAGAACGCTCCTTTTCTATGGGCTTTCCAAGCAGCTGTTACATTGCTTCCCATTGCATTAGTAGAAAGATAAAAGACATTACCATAACCCCCTGTGCACAATAAAACAGCATGGCCAAAATGTCTTTCAAGTTCTCCTGTTACTAAATTTCTTGCGATAATTCCTCTTGCTACTCCATCAATTTTTACGACATCTAGCATTTCATGTCGTGAAAACATTTCCACTGCTCCTTTACCAACTTGTTTTTCTAAGGCTGAATAAGCTCCTAAAAGCAATTGTTGCCCTGTTTGTCCGGCAGCATAAAAAGTACGTTGAACTTGAGTACCTCCAAAAGATCTATTTCTTAACATTCCACCGTAATCACGAGCAAATGGGACACCTTGAGCAACACATTGATCAATTATTGAGGTAGACACCTCGGCTAATCTATGAACATTACCTTCTCTTGCTCTGTAATCACCTCCTTTTATGGTATCATAAAAAAGTCGGTAAACAGAATCCCCATCATTTTGGTAGTTTTTTGCAGCATTTATTCCTCCTTGAGCAGCAATAGAATGAGCTCTTCTTGGAGAATCTTGAAAGCAAAAGGCCTTTACTTTATAACCCATTTCAGATAGCGTAGCAGCTGCAGAAGCACCAGCTAGGCCTGTTCCGACGACTATAATTTCTAAATGTCTTTTGTTGGCTGGATTTACCAGAGGAACGGTAGATCTATATTTTGTCCACTTTTCGCCAATTTGGCCTTCGGGCACTTTAGCGTCTAATTTAAATGTTACTTCTGCCATAATATTAATATATTAAACTACGCTTTTTTTTACTTAAGAAAATAGAAATAAATCGGCATCGCTGCATATCCAATTGGAATAAATATTCCAAAAATCCAAATGCCTAAAAATTTAAATAATGGTGTGTATTTAGGATGATTAGCGCCAATAGTTTGAAATGCACTTTGAAAGCCATGAATAAGATGAAAAGAAACCGCAAACATGGCTAAAACATAAAACAAAACAAGCAATATGCTTTTGAAAGAATAAGCCACCACTTGGTATAAATCTTTAACTATTATAGTTTTAGTTCCAGCTGCTTCGTTAAAAGTTTCAACTTTTTTGGCTATTTGCGTATACCCTTGTTCTTTCATAGAAGTTAATATCTCTCCTGTATTTAAATTTTCGGTATATTGAACATAAGGCAGCTCCTCATTATGGTATTTGTACCAAAAATCACTCATGTGAACAACAATATAAACTAAAAGAATAGTACCTAAAATTGCCATATTTCTACTAAATACGCTTGAAGCGTTCTTCACAACTGAATAAGACACTGAACGCGCTTTTCTATTTTGATAAGTAATATACAAGCCCCAAAATGCATGGAATAAAATTAAAGCATAGTTTACATAAGAAACAATTTTTATCAGTGGAAAAGTGGTCATAAAAACGGCGTAATTATTAAAAGCATAACCTCCATCATTTTTAAATAATTGCAAATTTCCAATAAGGTGTACTACCAAAAACGTACACAAAAACAAGCCTGTTAGAGCCATCAGTAGCTTTTTACCTATAGAGCTTGTTAAAGTTTTTGTAATCCAAGACATAATGATTTTTTGTTTATTTTAATAAAAATTTATTGGCAATGAATACTTAGAAAAGTCCAATTAATAATTTTAATTCAAAAGTACTTCACAAACCATTTAGAATCAATATAAAAAGGCAAAATAAACTATTAATTTAAAGATTAAATGAAAAACTATTGATAAATTCTATTTGTTTAAAAAATTAAAACAAATTATTTACAAACTTTAGAAAATAGAATAAAAGGATTTTATTTGGGTTCCTTAATCAATTATTTCAAATCCGCAAAAAGCTTTTAATACCTCAGGAATTTTAATTCCGTTTTGTGTTTGATTGTTTTCTAGAATTGCTGCCAATATCCTAGGTAATGCTAATGCTGAACCATTTAGAGTATGTAAGAGTCGTGTTTTACCATCTACTTTATATCGAAGCTTAAGCCTATTTGCTTGGTACGATTCAAAATTTGAAACTGAACTTACCTCTAACCACCTTTCTTGAGCTGCTGACCAAACTTCAAAATCGTAAGTAAGTGATGAAGTGAAGCCCATATCACCACCGCATAGACGTAAAATACGAAAAGGCAAAGCTAATTTTACTAACAATGCTTTAACGTGTTCTACCATTTCTTCTAAAGCTTGATAAGACTCCTCTGGCTTTCTTATTTGGACAATTTCAATTTTATCAAACTGATGCAAGCGGTTTAAACCACGAACATGTGCACCCCAACTTCCGGCTTCTCTTCTAAAGCAAGGTGTATAAGCTGCATTCTTTTTAGGAAGCTCATTGTCTGACAAAATTACATCTCTATACATATTGGTAACCGGTACCTCGGCGGTTGGAATAAGATATAAATCATCTGCATTGGCATAATACATTTGTCCTTCCTTATCTGGCAATTGACCTGTTCCAAATCCTGAAGCTGCGTTTATTACTATAGGTGGTTGTACTTCATAATAGCCTGCGGCTTCGGCTTCGTTTAAGAAAAAATTAATTAATGCTCTTTGAATTTTCGCTCCTTTACCTTTGTAAAATGGAAAACCCGCTCCAGCAACTTTGTTTCCTAATTCGAAATCTATGATATCATACTTTTTAATTAAATCCCAATGAGGCTGTGCCTCAGCATATAATTTTGGAATTTGCCCAAATGAAAAAATAACCTCATTTTCTTCGGCGGTTCTACCAACTGGGACACTACTATGAGGCAAATTAGGAATAGTGACCATTAAATCTTGTAAATTGGTCTCTGTTTGTTTAAATATTTCTTCGAGCACTTTTGATTTATTCTTCAAAGCTGCAGTTTCGGCTTTTGCAATTTCTGCTTCTGCGGTTTTTCCTTCTTTCATTAAACCACCTATTCGTTTTGCTAGTAGATTGGCTTCCGCTAAGGAATTGTCTAGTTCAAGTTTTATGTCTTTTCGTTTTTGATCTAAATCTAAAACCTGATCTACCACTTCTGCTGCATTTTTGAAAAACTTTTTCTCAAGACCAGCTATAGTAAAAATTTTGTTTTCTTTTATAAAACTTAATTGTAGCATAATATCCTTCTATGATAATTTATTTGTCCCAAATGATAATTAAGATGACCTAAAAGGTGAATTAGAAAATACTCAGTGGTCATTCTATAGCCTAAAACATCTTCAGGATAAATTTTTTCCAATTGTTCTGAATTTAGATTTTCTAAAGTTTTAAAGACTACCTCTTGGGTATTTTTAATTTTTTCTAACAAGTTATTTTTTGTTACTTTTTCGGTAAATTCTAATGGTCGATTTCTTATGTATCCTGTATTTCCTAAAATTGCACCAATATAATTATTGAGGTTACCAATAATATGTAAACACAAATTTCCTGCAGAATTATTGATTCCATCACTTTTTAACCAAAGATTTTCTTCTCCTTCGAATGCCTCTATTTCAAGCTGTAATCGAATTAAATCTTTTTCAAAAACTTGTACGATTGATCTTTTCATTATTCCTATTGAACTTAAAAAAGTCCCTCATTCAATGCATTTAAAGCGTTATTTTTATCATTTGTATCCACCAAAATAGACATATTATGTTCAGATGCTCCATAGACTATCATTCTAACAGGTATATCCTTTAATGCTTTCATTACTTTTAAAGCAATACCAGCTTTGTCTGCCATGAAATTCCCAACGATACAAATAATACTTTGATTAAAATCATGTGGTTCGACTTCAGCAATTAGATTTAATTCTTCCGTAATTTTATCTAAGTTTTCATCATTATCAATTGTCACAGCCACAGACACCTCCGAGGTAGTAATCATATCTACAGGTGTTTTGTATTTTTCAAAAACTTCGAAAACTTTTCTCAAAAAACCATAGGCATTCAGCATTCTAGTAGAATGAATATAAATGGCAGTTATATTGTCTTTAGCTGCTATTGCCGTTATTTCTGAAACGTGATTTACCTTTGAAGTAATTAAGGTTCCTGCTGCTTTAGGCTCCATGGTATTTTTCAATCGAACAGGAACCCCTTTCATTTTTGCTGGTGTAATAGTACTTGGATGGAGAATTTTTGCTCCAAAATAGGCTAATTCGGCAGCTTCTTCAAAACTCAACTCACGGACGGGAAATGTACCTTTGACTATCCTAGGATCATTATTATGCATTCCGTCAATATCTGTCCAAATCTGAATTTCTTCTGCATTAATGGCTCCTCCAATTAAGGAGGCCGTATAATCAGACCCTCCACGTTTTAGATTATCCACTTCCCCTCTTGGGTTTCTACAAATAAAACCTTGGGTAATTATTATTTTTTTGTCCTCTTGACCAAGTAGCAATTGATTCAATTTTTCTTCAATACGTTTAAAATCAGGTTCATTATCCGCATCAATACTCATAAAATCTAAAGCGGGAATCAAAACTGCACTATCGCCTTGCTCTTCCAAATAGCAGGAAAAAATTTGGGTAGATAGTAATTCTCCCTGGGCTACCAATTCTTTTTCTTGTTTCAAAGTAAAAGGACTAATTGCAGCTAAAGATTTAATAAAATCAAACTCCTTTTCAATAATTTTTGAACCTTTTGCTAAACCATTAGAGGTTTTGTATAGAGTAGAAATAAATGATTGGTAATGGCTCTTTAAAGCGTCCATTATTTCAATTGACTTATCAATCTTTGAATTTTTTATTGCTTCTCCTATTTCTAATAGGCTATTTGTTGTACCAGAAAGTGCCGAAAGAACCACTACTTTTCTTGAATTGTCAGCATTAACAAGAGTTCTGATTGAATTCATACGTTCAGGCTTTCCTACAGAAGTGCCTCCAAATTTCCAAACTTGCATATATTTTTACTATTCTTTAAAAAACTAAATTTGTATTGATTAAAAACAAAAAGTTAAACAAGGCCTAACATCTTTATAGCTGTAATAGCTGCCTCGTCTCCTTTATTTCCGTGTTTTCCACCAGCCCTGTCGAGGGCTTGTTGATGAGTATTCGGTGTTAAAACACCAAAAATAACCGGTTTATTAAATTTCAAGGACACTTGAGTTAAACCTCCAGCCACAGCATGATTGATATAATCATTATGTCGAGTCTCCCCTTGAATTACACAGCCAATTGCAATTACTGCGTCAATTTCAGGTTTTTGTGCAAAAATCTGTGCTCCAAAACTTAATTCATAACTCCCTGGAACATATGCTTTAATAATATTTTCCTCTACAGCTCCGTATTTTATTAGGGTATTAATAGCACCTTTTGCAAGAGGCTCTGTAATTTCGTCATTCCATTCGGCTATAACAATGGCAAACTTTTTATCGCTAACATCAGGAAGTTTTTCGGTTCTAAAAATACTTAAATTTTTATGTAATGAAGACATAAGAAATATTTTGATTTATTTACACAAAAAAAGGATAAACCGTATGGCTTATCCCTTGATTATATCTTATTATTAATCTAGGTTACTCGCCAGCTTCCGTTTCCAGCCTCGATTTGTATTTTTTAGCTAAAGTTGCTTCGGTAGAAGCAGGATATTTTAAAACTAGATCAGCATATACTTCTATTGCCGAGCTAGGATTCTTGGATTCAGAATATGCCAATGCCAATTTCATCATGTAACCTGGAGTTGCAAACTTATTTGGTTTATAATCAACGGCCTTTTGATAGAATTTTATAGCTTCGTCAGTGGCTTTCAATTCCATGTGACAGTCACCAATTAAACAATAGGCCTTTCCTTGTACAACTTGGTCGTTTGAAGAAAATTTATCTAATCTTTCAATCGCTTCTTTATATTTCGATTGATTCATAAGTACAATTCCGGCGGCTAAATTAGCTAATTTACCTCCTTTAGTAGAAGGATAATTATCTCCAACAGAAAGAAGTCCCTCATTTCCACCTTGCCCCTTTAATGCTTGATTTAAAGAATCTGCCTCGAAAGAAAAGAAAGAATCATAAAGCGCAGTTTGTGCTTCTTTTTCTTGCGTATCATTCCAATATTTATATCCAAAATATATAGCTACTACTGCCAATAAACCACCCCCGATGTAAGAAAGTACTTTTTTGTTTTTTTCTAAGAGCCCTTCAGCTTTAAAAAATTCCTTCTTTAATGCGTCTGCATTTTCTATAATATCTATACCCGAATTTACTTTTTTTGCCATTTTTTTTTGTGTTCAAAAATTTTGGAGTGCAAATTTATGAAATTGATTGATAATAATTACATTATTTTGGTTAAAAAATGTACCAAGATTATTAAATTATATCAAAAAAGCCCATAAAGAGGACTTTTTTGTCTTTATTCCATCACAAAAGGATAATCTTTTTGTACATAAATATCCTCAAATGCCTCATGAGCTAGCGGATAAGGTGATTCTTCGGCAAACTGAACAGACTCCTCCACAATAATTTTTATTTTTGCATCAATGGCAGTAAGTTCATCTTCTGAAGCTATATTATTTTCTAAAATTCGTTGTTTAATTAACTCCACAGGATCTCTCATTTTCCATTCAGCCACCTCTTCTTTAGTTCTATATTTTTGAGGATCAGACATTGAATGCCCTCTATACCTATAGGTTTTAAATTCTAAAAATGTAGGGCCATCTCCATTTCTAGCTCTTTCTGCAGCCCGTCCAACCGCTTCATGAACTATTTCTACATCCATAGCATCTACTGGCTCTGCTGGCATGTCATATGCTTCGGCTAAGGTATATAATTCTCTTACGTTGGAGGTTCTTTCTACTGAAGTTCCCATAGCGTAACCATTGTTTTCAACCACAAAAATAGTAGGGATTTTCCATGTCATTGCCATATTAAAAGCTTCATGTAAAGCACCTTGACGAGTTGCCCCATCCCCAAAATAACAAATGCAAATTTTACCCGTATTTAAATATTTTTCTGCAAATCCAATACCAGCCCCCATTGGAATCTGAGCACCGACAATACCATGGCCTCCCATAAACCCTACTTCTTTGTCAAAAATATGCATTGAGCCCCCTTTACCTTTGGTGGTTCCAGTAACTTTACCATACAATTCGGCCATAATTCTTTTTGGGTCAGTCCCCAAAGCAAGTGGGTGCCCGTGATCGCGATAAGCTGTAATATATTTATCTCCTTTTTCCAAAGCTGAAACCGCTCCTGAGGAACATGCTTCTTGTCCTATATATAAATGGCAAAAGCCTCTTATTTTTTGTTGTCCGTATAATTGCCCCGCCTTTTCCTCAAATTTTCTTTGAAGTTGCATAGACTCATACCAATAGATATATTGTTCTTTAGTAAATTTTACTTTAGATGCTTCTTTTTTTTTTGATGATGCCATAAAGAATCAATTTTTAGCTTAGATTGTATTTTGGTCTGCAAAAATAAGAATTAAAACTATATGGAAAGAGAAAAATTTATTAAATCTACTTTAAGGGCGAAATTATTGCATTTAGATGATATATTTCTTTCGTCGTGGTTATTAATAGACACTTCTACACTATTGTATTTTAATAATAGTTCGGGATGGTGATTTTGTTTTTGTGCAATTTCAAAAACTTTATTTGTGAATTGTATTAGCTCTTGATAAGTTTTAAATGTAAAATTTTTTTGAAGTTTAAAGTTTGCAACTTTCCAATTTTGTGTGAATAATTGTTGGAGTTGTTTTTCGGTAATTTCCATTTATGAATTGAATATTTATACCTTTAAAAGCTTAAATAATTACAAATTGTTTATCAGGAATTTATTGTAATTGGCCCTCATTTCAAATAAGAACCCACATTGTCTTTTGTAACCAACTCGAAAGGTATAAGCACCTCTTTTTCGAAAGGCTGTTTCTTGGCAATTTTTAGGGCAGTTTCTATAGCCCCTGCTCCTTGCTTTTTAGCATTTTGGAAAACGGTGGCATTAAGTTCACCTTTTTGTACAGATGTCAATGCATCTTTGATAGCATCTACACTTATTACCAAAACTTTATCTTTAATTCCTGCCGCTTGCAGTGCTTTAACTGCTCCCAATCCCATTTCATCGTTATGGGCAAAAACCGCATTTATTTTGTCTCCATAAGACTGGATCCAGTTTTGCATTAAGTCCATGCCTTTTGCTCTATCCCATTCAGCAGTTTGTTGTGACAAAAGTTTAATTTCAGGAAATTGTTTTAAAATCTCCTTTGCACCTTCTTCTCTTTGGAGCTGAGCTGCTTGACCCATCAGACCTTGAATCATGACCATGTTGCCTTTGTCTCCCATCTTTTCAGCTAAGTACTTCATGGCAATTCTTGCTGATTCTACATCATTAGAACCTACAAAAGCGGTTGGAGTTGCCTTGGTGGCTGAGTTAACATTGATAATCGGAATTTTTGCTGCCAATGCTTTTACCACTGCTGGCGAACTTGCTTCAAACTCTATAGGATTTAGGATAATTACATCTACTTTTTGTGCGATAAAACTTTCAACTTGTTCTATCTGTTTTAATGCGGAGCCTTCGGCATCTACAATGATTAGCTCTACGCCCAACTCATCGGCTTTTTTCTGCATTTCATCAGTAATATTGACAATGAATTCCTTTTGCATACTGAGCATAGAGGCCCCGATTCTTATTTTATTTTCGTTTGACTTTTTAGAAGAATTACAGGAAATAATGGCAATTGAAATAAAAAGAAAGAATAATTTTTTCATCAAATTTTAAGTTTTAAATTAGTTCAAATATAGTGGATTCTGAACATGGGCTTAACAGATAAGACATAGAAATTTGTATAATTTGATACAACGATTGCTGCTATTCTCCACAAGATACAAAAAACGAAGTTCCACTGCTGACTAAGAAGCCATTTTTTTTTGGTTCCAACTATCCAGCAGCACTGCTCCGATAATAATAGCACCCATAATAACTTGTTGATAATAAGAACTTACATTTAATAAATCTAAGCCATTGTTTATAACTCCGATTAACAAGGCTCCTATTAAAGTTCCAACAATAGTTCCTGTTCCGCCTGAAGTACTTGTGCCCCCTATGATGGCAGCCGCTATTGCGTCTAACTCAAATCCTGCACCTGCGTTTGGCTGACCAGTTGTAATTCTTGAAGTAAGTAAAATTCCGGCCAAACCTGCCAAAGTACCACAAAGTGCATAAACCGACATCTTAATTTTAGTGACATTAATACCTGATGCAAAAGCTGCTTGTTCGTTTCCACCAATAGCATAAACATATCTACCAAAAACTGTTTTCTTTAACAATAGGTAGCTAAAAATAAACACTACAATAAGAATTAAGATAGGAAATGGAACCCCAAAAACCACCCCTCCACCAATGAAATTGAAAGAATCAGAAAGGTTGGAAATAGGACGGCCTTTGCTCAATATTAATGCCAGACCACGGCCAATGGTCATAATTCCTAAAGTGACAATAAAAGGAGCAATTTTGCTTTTGGTAATAATGAGCCCATTGATAAAGCCAAATAAAAACCCAGCCATTAAACCGCCTAAAATTGGGAGTATTAAAGGAAGATTAGGTTGCGATGCCAATAATGCAGCCACAACTCCTGCCACAGCTACAATTGAGCCAATGGATAAGTCTATTCCTCCCGTGATGATTACAAAAGTAACTCCAAAAGCCAATAGCGAATTAATAGCTACTTGAGTGAAGATAATGCTCCAGTTAGAAACGGTAAGAAACTGAGAATTGGCATAGCTTAAAAAACAACAAATGATAAGAAAAGCTAAAAAAATTCCATACTGACGGAGGCTTTTAATGAATGGCATATTGCATAATTTTTTCTTTGGAAGCTTCGGATTTTGATAAAATAGTCTTTTGTTTCCCATTTGAAAGTACCAAAATTCGGTCGCTAAGACCTAAAATCTCGGGCATTTCTGATGAAATCAAAATAATGGCCAATCCTTTGGCTTTTAGGGTATTGATTAATTTATAAATTTCAAATTTAGCTCCTACATCAATTCCTCTGGTAGGCTCATCTAGAATAATTATTTTTGGATTTGACATTAAAACTTTTGCAATCACCACTTTCTGCTGATTTCCTCCACTTAAATTTATCAATTTCTGGCCTAAGCCCGAGGCTTTAACTTTTAAATCGTCAAAAATTTTTTCTGTCACGAAACTTTCTTCTTTTGCATTTACAAAACCAATTTTTGAGAACCTTTGTAAAGAAGAAAGAGAGATATTTTCTTTTACGGTCATTTGAGGGACAAATCCTAAGGCTTTTCGATCTTCACTTACGAAACCAATTCCTAATTTAATAGCATCAGATGGAGAATTTATATTTACAATCTCGCCCTTAATCTTAATGGTTCCGGCATCAATTCTATCTAAGCCTCCTATAGCTCTTGCAATTTCAGACCGCCCTGCTCCTACCAATCCAGCCAATCCTAAAACTTCGCCAGCCTTTACTTCGAAATTGATGTCCAAAAATAAGTTTCTTCTTCTTAAATTTTTTACGGATAAAAGTGTTTCCCCAGGTTCTGGGGTTGATGAAGGAAAAAGCTCAGAAACTTCTCTACCCACCATTAACTTTATCAAAGTTTGATGGTTCAAATCTTCGGCTTTTTGGGTATTGATGAGTTTACCATCTCGCAAAACCGTTATGGTGTCTGAAACTCTGAATATTTCATCCATTTTGTGGGAAATATAAACAATTGCAATACCTTGATTTTTAAGCTTTTCAATAAGACCAAAAAGTATCTCTACCTCTTTATCTGAAAGTGCCGAAGTTGGCTCGTCCATGATAATTATTTTGGCATTATTGCTGATAGCCTTAGCTATTTCTACCATTTGCCGGTCGGCTATGCTCAGATTTTTTATCTTTATTTTAGGAGAAATATCCAATTTCAAATCGGCAAGAATACGCTTAGATTTTGCATTTATTTCGGTCTCATTCAGCCAAGCAAACCTATGGCTTTCTTTTCCTAAAAAAATATTTTGAGCCACACTTAACTCAGGCACCATTACTATTTCTTGGTGAATCATGGCAATACCTTTTTCTAAAATAGCATGGACAGAAAGACCCGATAATACTTCATTTTCTAATAAAACCTCTCCTTTATCCGCTGGCAATAAACCCACCAAAATATTCATCAAAGTAGATTTCCCAGCACCATTTTCACCCATAAGGGCATGTACTTTGCCTTTTTCTATAGCAAAAGAAACATTGTCAAGCACTTTTATACCTGAAAAGGATTTGGAAATGTTATTTATTTGAAGAATTATTGACATTTAACTTTTTTAGCACCAAACTGTACTCCTTAAGACAGTCTATATTTAAAAATAGGTAAATAGTTTTTATTCTATCCACCTATTTCATTATTTCCAACAAAAAATATATCTAATCACCACACATACTTCCCATCCACATGTGTTTCTTTCCAGCTTTTGGTTTTGGCTGAATCAATTACAGCGGCACAAACTTTCTGTGTTTGAAGGGCTTCCTCGAAAGTTGGAGAGCATTTTGAACCATCTTCCAAGCTTTTTAGGAAATCGGCTACTTGGTGAACAAAACTATGCTCCCAACCAATTCCACAACCTGGAATCCACCAATTTTTGATATAAGGATGGTCGCCATCTGTGATATGAATTGATCTCCAGCCTCTAAGGTCACTTTGATCGCGGTGGTCAAAATACTCTAAGCGGTTTAAATCGTGCAAATCCCATTTAAGGGATGCGTCTGCCCCGTTGACTTCAAAAGTATAAAGAGCTTTATGGCCACGTGCATATCTGGTAGACTCAAAAAGACCCAATGAACCGTTTTCGAAATGACAATGAAAAAGACAAGCATCGTCTATTCCGACAGGTTCTACTTTTCCAGAAGATTGGTGAACCCTTTGTTTAACGAAAGTCTCGGTCATGGCGGAAACATCAACTATGCCTCCATTGAGCCACATGGCTGTATCAATACAATGCGCCAAAAGGTCTCCTGTTACGCCTGAACCCGCTGAATCTACATCCAAACGCCAAAGTCCTTCCCCTCCTTGCGGCAAGTCTTCGCTAATAGTCCAATCTTGAAGAAAATTAGCTCTATAGTGGAATATTTTACCTAATTTTCCAGATTCAATAATATTTTTTGCTAAAGTAACAGCCGGAATTCTACGGTAGTTATACCAAACGGTAGTTTTGACATTTGCTTTCTGAATGGCATCAACCATCTGTTGGCCTTCTTCTAATGTTCTTGCCAAGGGCTTTTCACACAAAATCATTTTCCCAGCTGCTGCACATGCCAAAGAAATCTCATAATGGGAGTCATTAGGAGTACAAATATCTACGGCATCAATGTCTTCTCTAGCTACCAAAGCCTTCCAATCAGTTTCGTAAGATTCGAATCTCCATTGATCTGCAAACGCTTTTACTTTTTCTTCGTTTCTAGAGCAAACTGCTACAAGACGTGGCTCATATGCTAATTCTGGAAAACTGTTATGAATTCTATTGTAACCATTAGCATGGGCTCGACCCATCAAACCCGTTCCTATGAGTCCTATTCTTAATTGTTTTTTATCTGCCATTTCTTTAAATTTTTCAATTTTAGACTAAATTTTATTCTGAAACACCCGATTATAGTCGGGCTTTTCGTTTTAATTTTTATTAATATCAACTAGGCCAACATAAAAAAGTGCGTTATTTTGACGCTCTTAAAAAATTATTCCACCCAACCGTGTTGTTTTCTTACATTAATCATTGCTGTTAATATATCATTCCAGGTTTTAGGCTGTGTCATTACATCATTTGCAAACATACAGCCATCCCAACAAATATGTTTGAATGCTTTGGTCAATGCTCCCGATTCATCTCTAAGCCAAAGGCCGGCGTCATGGGCAATATCCAACTTCCCATTAGGATCTGTAGCCAAACAATGGCGACCCGTTTTATCGTGGGAGCCTGTACCATGCACTGTGCCATCGTTTTGAGCCACATGAAAATCTATAGTCCATGGACGCAAAGATGCAGTTAGTTTTTTGAGTGCTTCTAAAAATGTAGCTCTATCACCCCATTGAAAATCAGGGGGTAACACTCTATCTTCTGGAGCATTGTATCCTAGCAAATATAAAGTGGTGTGGGACATATCTGCTTGAAAACCAAGGTTAGGCCTATCCACCATTTCCATAGTTTCAATTACTTTTTTCCATGAATGCATACCTCCCCAGCAAATTTCACCTTCTGCGGCTAGTCTTTCGCCATAGTCGGCAGCGACATCACATGCTTCCCTCCATGTTTGAGCAATTAATTTGGTATTGCCCACAGGGTCTTTTGCCCAAGCTTCGGGGCTTGAAGCAGAATCTATTCGTACAATTCCATTCGGCCTTAATCCCATATTTCGTAACTTCAAGCCTATCTCGCAGCTTTTTTTAACCATTTCTACGAAGGTTTTTCGTTCGTCGGCTGAACCCATGGCAGGTCCACCCCAAATTGGAGCTACCAAACTTCCGATTTCCAGCCCGTGTTTTGAGACTTTATCAGCCAATCTTTTAACGCCATCATCTGAGGTATCGAGGTCATAGTGAGGGTCAAAAAGGCCTAAATCAACCCCGTCAAATTTAACGCCGTCCACTTCGGCAGCGGCCGTCATTTCTAGCATGGTGTCAAGTGCTATTGCTGGCTCAGAGTCTGGGCCTTTTCCAACAATGCCCGGCCATGTGGCGTTGTGGAGTTTTGGGTAGTTATTTTCCATATTGTTTGATTTATTATTTTTCTAATTTTGATTCTTTTTTAGGTCTGACCTGCGGTGCTGACCTTTTTTTTACTGACCTTTTCTCAGAACTTCTCTACAACAAGATCTGGGTTTTTGGGTCCAAAATGTTTTAAAATTACTATTGGATCTACATTAGAGGGGTTAGTTATTACAACCCCTTCTTTTGCGGCTTTTTCAGTAATAAAAAACTCATCGTTGGTTAATTGTCCGTACCTAATTAAAGCTGGAGTTTCAATATCCCAAACACCCATTTTTCCATGACCTTGCATAATAATACACCCATAAGCTGCTTGGTCTTTTATAGTAACAGTTTTACCTGGCAATACGGTCAATTCTTTTGCACTGAAATCCTCTGCTTTATAGCAAATCCAATTTTCTATATATCCTTCAGCTTCCATTTCATTAACTTCCTTTACAGGTTTAGGCAGCATAAAAAACTTTTTAACAATATTTGGATCTGTATTTAAATCCCAATCAATTACACTCACAAGTTCATCATAGTCACCTATCTTGTCTTTAGGCGTACCATTCCACAACAACTCTTCTGGCACAATAGCCTCATTCACAAGGCTTTGATACATAGCAAAAATATCAGATGCTTTTTGGGGTTCATACGTACAAAAGCTTCCGGGCGCGTGTAAAACTCCGGGTGGCACATACCAGCCTGTACCAGGCTCTAAACGTTGAGCTGCAGAATAATTGGTGATTTTGTTATCCCCTTTGGAAAAATTCATCAAACATTCTTTAATTTGATCTTTGGTGGTTCCAGGGGTAATGCCAAAAAAAGTGTAAGGGAAATCACCGCCATGATTGTTTAATTGAGGAGGAAAGTAATAGGCTTCTGGCTTGCCATTTTGACCCACTAAAGCGGCTTTTTCATCATTATGATGAATATGGTGAGGTAATGGACCCATATTATCAAAAAACTTGGAATACATTGGCCAAGATTTATATTCATTCCAAAGTCTTTCCCCGATTATTTCAGCACCTACTTCGGCTATTGCATCTATTAAAAGTATTTGTTCTTCTATGCCATTTTCTTGGTAAACAATGTGGCTAAGGCCTTCATTTTTACTGGTCAGGGGCCCATTTTTAGCAGGGGTGGTGCTTGAAAGCCAACGTTCATCTATACCCCCTCTTTCACCACCCAGCACATAGTAATCGTCTGGATGGAGCTTTATTCTTCTTCCTGGCACGCAGAATGAACGTGGCACCCATGTGGGGCTTAATCTTAAAATTCCTTTGCCTTGTTCTAAAGCCTTTTTTATACTACTCATGTTTGAATTTTTGGTTAAATATATTAATTTCTAGGTTTTTATTTTTAATGTTATTTCAAAATTTTTTGTGGCTTGTGGCTCTAAGAATAAAAGCTCTTGGTTTTCTCGAGCCTGCTTTTGACCAATTGGCCAATTGGTTCCTGGCTCTAAGCCTGTAACGTATTCTCCTCTGCCAAAGTGTTGCCAATTCGTTAAGTAAGGCAGTTGGCTTTTGTAAAATTCTATTTCTATTTTAAGGTTTAATTTTGGGTTAAAAAGTCCACATTGGCATTTATCATTTTTATCTGCTGTAGGGTTAATTAATGCAACCTCTTCCCCTCCTTCTGAATGACTTTCTAATGGTGCTGGACAAGTTTTAAAATCGTTGCCTTCTTTAAATATTTTCGGGTATTCTCCTCCGAATCTTGGTATCCATTGTCCTTCCCAAAAAATTTGTGTTCCTTCTTGAGCCAAAGGATATCCAAAATTGATATGATACAAAACCATTAAAGGTGCAATAGCATTTCCTTTGTTTATAACCTCATCATGTATTCTGATTTCGGATTTGCCTAAAGTAAGTGATATGGTTCTGCGAAGTTCAAGATTTGGTCCAAAAATTTTTGATTCTTTAATTACTCCCGTAATACTCATTTCCATTTTTCCAAGTGAAGGATCTGGCTGAATTATGGATTCTATTTGAGCAGGCAAATTACTTATATTTCCATGAATTCCTCTTTCTCCAAATTCATCGGATTCTGGCCCCCCTACATGTTGTAGACCACAGGTGGTTAATAATCCTCCTCCAAAAGTTCTTAGCCAATTGGTATTAATATCAGACAATGTTTGTGGTGCAGGAATTCCCCCGTGACTTAGCCATGTGAGACAGTGTTGATTAAAAAAAGCCTCCCCAATGTCCATTCCTCTGTCAAAATTTACTTTGAATCGTAAACCTGAACCCGAATTAATCCACGCAATTCGATTTCCTCTTCCAATACCATTGTCTAATATCGAAGTTTCTATGCCTCCGATTTGATGATGATTGGAAATGTATTTGTTTGTCATTCTTTTACTTTACTAATTACTGGTCAAAATAGACTCAGGTTTAAAAGTCCACTATTCATTTCAA
>DAIQBE010000012.1:0-17470 GCA_036781325.1 Leadbetterella sp.
AGAATTTAGTCTCCAATTGCTTCAAAGTTTTTGATATTACTATTTTTTGACCATTTAATAGAAAAATCTCTGAGTAATTGGCCTCAGCCCTCATGAAAATAATATTTTTAGCTAAAACAGTATTTTTACCTACTAAATGTATTTTTGTATCCATTGGATATCTATTTTCTAGATGGATTCGTATTTACTAAAAATGGTTGGAAATAGACTTAAATATTATTTCACTAGATTTAGACGTAAGCCAATATTAATTTGGGGATTTGCAAAAAAAGGTTTGGGAGCTACCTCTAAATATCCTCCGGCATCTAAGAACACTGCTAAATCATTTTCAGGAATTTCAAATTCAATTCCAGCATTTCCAGCTGGGCCAACAGAAATTACTTTAAAAGAATCTCTATTTCCTGAACCTAAAGGCCTATTTCTAGAATTTAATTGCCCTCCAAAACCGTAATAAACATGCAATCTTTCTTTCCTAGTTAATGTTTTGTGCCAGCTATAAATTCCTTGTAGCATAACACCCGCTTGATCATAAATAGGGGCGGGGTTCTTGTTTTTGTTGTAATATCTAGTGCTGCCGTAAATAAAACCATAGCTTCCAATATTAACATCAAATGCCTTTTCTCCGAAACTAAAATACTTTCTAATATTTAATCCTACAGGCTCACCAATTTTTAAACCTATAGCCCAATTTTTATCATATTGAGCAGAAGAAAAATAGCTAGTAAATATTGCTAACAGTAATAAAATTAGATTTTTTTTTATCATTTTTAATTTAGATTTCAACTTCTGCTTTCTCAATAATATAATTTAATTCGTTAATATCATCTGTATTTAAAGTAAAAATTCCATTTATTGTCACTCTATCATCTGTATTAAATCTTTTACTCACTTTTTTAAATTTTACTGAAACTACAGACTCAGGACCTGCTTGACCACAGAAAAAGCAGGAAGCAAACGGGTTTGCAGATAAGACATAATAATTTGCATCTACATCAACAGGAATCATATAGCCAGTTAGTTCAACTTCTTTTCCTTTAAGACTTGTTACTTTTGTTCCAAATAATGGTTCTAAAATAAACATTCCTTCTTCTTTATTCCATTTCTTCTTAAAAGTTACATCCCTAAGGTTTTCCCAAGTTATTTTTACTGGAGGATTAGCTATACTAAAAGATAGCAAGGGTATCAAAGTTGTTATTAATACAATTGAGATTATTTTTTTCATTTTTTAATCATTTGCCAACGTTTTCGAAATATTAATTTTATAAACTCCTAAAGAAGGAATTGCTGCTGCAAAAATACCAACTAATAACGCCCCAATCAAAAGAATTATTTCTTCTTTTTGCAAAACCATTTGATTTAAAGTATAATTCATGTTAGATTCTAATGCATTTGAAGCTATATAAAGCCCAATTCTACTTAAAAGAATGCCTAAAATATATCCAATAAGACTAAGAAATAGTCCTTCTAGCAACAACATTCCAAATAATTTTGTTCGTTTTGCCCCCATTGAAAGCATTAGCGCCATCTCATATTTTCTTTCTTTTAATGAATTATACAAAGTCACAAATACACTTATGCCGCTAATTAGAATTATTGCCAAAGCCAATAAATTAATGGCGTTTATCCCTATTCCCATAAGTTCAAATAAGCGATTAATTTCAATAGCTGGCAAGGCTGCTTGCATATTAGTGTTTGAATTTATATTTCTAGGGATAGTCATCAATCCCATAGGAGATCTAAATTTAACTAAAGCGCAAGTAATTTCTTTATTCAAAACATCTGGTTCGATTTGCGATTGTTTATTGATTTTTCCATGTTCATGAACATCCCAGACTGTTTCAAGACTCGTTAAAATTAAGTTATCAATTACAGAGTTATTGAATTTTAGAATTCCGGTAACTATTAATTTTTCATCTTCATGAACTTCACCTTCTTCCTTAAATCCATGTGCACTGCTAAAAGAATCACCTATTTTTAATCCTAATTGATTTGAAACAGAAGATCCTAAAACTACTTGTTTAACACCATCAAATAGTTGACCATCAGAAAAGCTTGCTTTAAAATGATCTATATACTTTTTGTTTGTTCCTACTATTCTAAAGCCCTTGAAATTATCGCCCATTGAAATTGGAATAAATTCTTTTACCAATGGATTTTTGGATATCATATTTGCCTCAGTTAATAGTATATTACCAGTAGGCGCATCTATTTGATATACGCCAGATAGTATTAGTTGAAGTGGACTACCTTTAGCACCAACTACCATATCGATACCTGAAATGTTTTTTGAGAATTTATCTTCTAATTGTTTTCCAATGGTTACCACCAATGAAATAATACAAATTCCAAACAGCATCAATACAATACATAAAAAACTAGTAAGTTTTTTCGCCGCTAAATTTTTCCAAACTATTTTTAAAAGCATTTTAAAGTGTAATTTGGTTTGTAAATTTATTTTTTAGTCTTTGGTCATGAGTAACAATTACCAAAGCAGCTCCAATTGCCTCTGACTGGTTCTTAAGAAGTGAAATAACTTTTTCACAATTTGTGTCATCTAGAGCAGAAGTAGGTTCATCTGCTAAAATAATTTTAGGATCGTTCATTAATGCACGTGCAATACAAACTCTTTGTTGCTCACCTCCGCTTAGCTCTTGCACATTTTTTGATAGCATTTCTGAAAATCCTAAGGTTTTAGCTAGCGTCCTCGCTTTTTCTACATTTAGTTTTTTGTTAGATAAATAGTTAGCTAATAGCAGATTGTCAATAACAGACAAGGAATTAATAAAATAGGGTTTTTGGTATACTAAACCAATATTTAACGCTCTAAAATCTACAATTTGTTTAGAATTTAAAGATACACATTCAGTGCCATTTATAGTTATTTCTCCACTAGTAGGTTGAATCAATAATCCTAATAAATTTAAATATGTTGTTTTTCCAGATCCAGAATTTCCTAAAATTAATAGAGTTTGTGTTGGGTTGCAATGGAGGTCAGGAAAGTTAAATTTGTGATGTAATGAATATCCAAACGTAAGATTTTTTGTTGATAACATAGGTATTGAATAACTTTTTCAAAATTAATTTAAAATAGTACATATTACAAATTAGATACGTTTTTTAATACTATTTTAATTTACAATATATTATTTGTAATTTGTTATTTATTTTTATCATTTTGTAATCAATTCCCTTTTTTTAATGTTACAGATTATATAAATTAAACTTTAAATTTAAAAGTATTATGTCACTAAGATTAGGAGATATTGCCCCGGATTTTACTGCTGAATCTACCGAAGGGTCTATTCGATTTCATGAATGGTTAGGAAATAGTTGGGGCATGCTTTTTTCCCATCCAGCAGATTTCACTCCCGTTTGTACTACCGAATTAGGTAAAACAGCTCTTTTGAAAGGTGAATTCGAAAAGAAAGGAGTTAAGGTTATTGCTGTATCGGTGGATGATTTGGCATCTCATAATAAATGGATACCTGATATTGAAGAAGTAAATAATGTAAAAATGAATTTTCCTATTATTGCAGATCACAATAGGGTAGTGGCTGAACTTTACGATATGATACATCCAAATGCCTCAGAAAAAGCAACAGTAAGGTCAGTTTTTATTATTGGCCCCGATAAAAAGGTAAAATTAATGCTTACCTATCCAGCGAGTACAGGTAGAAATTTTCAAGAACTTCTAAGAGTTATAGACTCACTTCAATTGACCGCACAATATTCTGTGGCAACTCCTGCTGATTGGAAAGATGGTGACGATGCAATCGTTGTTCCTTCCATTTCTACTGCTGATGCTATTTTGAAATTTCCAAAAGGGGTAACTGAGGTAAAACCTTATTTGAGATATACACCTCAGCCGAATAAGTAAGTTTGATTTAATAATTTAAATTCTTGGGAAAGTTTAAATTCTAGCTTTTTTTAATCGATTAATAACTAATTTTCTAACATGTTAATTAATCGATAACCAACTAACTGTGAGGCTCTTGTTGATGGGGATTTTTGATAAACAAAAATTTCGTAGGTATTTTTTGTTTCTGAGAAATTGCCTTCAAAATATGTTTCGTCAATTTTATTATCTGCGTCTGTCATTTGTCCAAATGCGTAATCATAAATGCCTTGTTTAAGCAAGAAGCTTTTTTCATACATTTGTGTATTTGGATTGAATTCTAATCTTGCATTATCTAAATTCCAATTATTAAACTTTCCAATTACAAAAGGTACATTCTCATCATTTTTTTTTGGCAAATCTAATGCTATTTTAACGCTAATATAATCTGAACTTAGATCGAGATCTTGACCCAAGTTATTGTTAAGAATAAACTGCCCATTATTATCAAAGGCATCCAAATATGCTTTATTTGACCGAATTGTTTGTGGAATTAGTATTAGTTGATCTGTTTTTCCTTGAATGGTATTTTTAATATTATCTCCTTTAGAAAATGAACTTGAAGCATTAAAATATCTAAATTCGTTTCCTGCTAAAAAAACGTTTTCATTATTGAAATTATTGAATCTGATTTCATTTAAACCAGCATTAATTAAATTATTATTACTTAATTCTATGGTTTTATCATCGCGGAAATTTTGTCTTATTACAACTTTAATTTCCTTTTTTGTGTTGTTTATTCTATAATCTCCATGATTTAAAGAAACATTTATTTGTTGACTTGTCTTCCATAGATTTGGATCCTGAGCTGGAAATACCTGTGCTAAAATATTGATTTTCTGTTCGAATATTTGAAATTTCTTTTGAATTATTAATGTTCCATTTAAGTTGTCTTCGAATATTTGAAGGATATAATTGCCTGAAACTTTTAATTTTGGAAGTTTAAATCTAAAATGATAATAAGGTATTTTTGTATTTTGTGATACATCAAAAGTATTAATAAAAAACTCATTGAATCCTTCCAAATATTCCATTTCATTTAGATTGGATTTGACCCAATTTGTTTCACAATGAATTATTTTTGCACTGAATTGTGAATAAGAAGCTCTAAGGTCGTCGAATTCAATAAATAATGAATTGTTGCCATTTAGATTAATTATAGGAGGAAGCAAATATCTTTTTTGGAAATTTTGGTTTGGACCAAATCCGTAAAACAGGATTGTTTTTATTTCAGGGTTTGAAATTTTTTCAATAAAGACTTCTTGACTATAAACTTTTGAAAATTGTAAAAAAAGAATGAGGAAAAATAACTTGGTTTTCAATTTTTGAGACCTTTTTTGGGTTAAATAAGCATCATTTTTTCTTCCCAGATTTCATTTTTTTGTACTAACAAATTTTTCAATTCTGCATATTCTTTGTTAGCCTCCTTCAATAGAATTGGATTAGTAAAAACTTCACTATCAGACAGTTTAGCTTCAATAAGTGTAATTTTATTTTCAATTTCACTAATTTCATTTTCTAAGTATTCTATTTCTCTTTCTATTTTTTTAGCCTCATTCGTTGAAATATTTTTTTCAATCTTTGGCTCAATTTTAACAGCGGGCTCTACTTTTTGTTTTTTGGTATCGTTAGAATTATCAAGCGTTTTACCATTGTCTTCCATCCAAGTTACAAATTCTTCATAGCCACCAGGGTATTGTTTTATTTCGTGATCTTCGATATACCAAATTTTATTTGACACTTGACTAATAAAATGCCTATCGTGAGAAACAATAACGTAAGTTCCTTCATATTGATTTAAAGCTTGAACCAGAATATTCACCGATTGCATGTCGAGGTGGTTGGTTGGCTCATCTAGTAGTAAAAAATTGGCCTCAGAAATTAAAATTTTTGCTAAAGCAACTCTTGATTTTTCGCCTCCAGAAAGTACCTTTATTTTTTTAAATACATCTTCTCCTCCAAACAAAAAACAGCCTAAAACTGAGCGCAATTCTGTTTCTGATTTTGATGCGTCAGCATATTTCAGTTCTTCTAATAAAGTTTCTTCTAAATGTAAAGATTCTAACTGATGCTGAGCATAAAATGAAAATTTAACATTATGACCTAATTTACTGGTTCCTTGATGTATTTCATCTCCTGAAATTATTCTTAAGAGTGTGGATTTACCTTTCCCATTTGCTCCTATAAGAACTATTTTATCTCCTCTTTCTATAGTAGCAGTGGTATTTTTTAAAATCTCTCGATCACCATAGGCTTTACTAATTTTGTCAAGTTCCATTACATTTCTACCTGGTTGAGTACCAAATCTAAATTTAAAATGTACTTTAGCTGAATCATCTATTACATCATCAATGATATCTAGTCTATTTAAAGCTTTTACTCTAGATTGCACTTGTCTTGCTTTTGTTGCTTTAGCTTTAAATCTTTCAATAAATTTTTCAGTTTGCCTAATTTGAGCTTGTTGGTTTTCAAAGGCTCCTTTCTGAATTTCGTTTCTTAAACTTTTTTCCTCAACAAAATAAGAATAATCACCAGAATAATAATTTAATTTACAGTTTGCAACTTCCACTATAGTATTACAAACATTATCTAAAAATTGTCTGTCGTGAGAAACTACTACAACAGCATTTTCATAATTTGCTATATATTTTTCAACCCATTGAATTGAAGGTAGGTCGAGGTGGTTGGTAGGTTCATCGAGTAATAGAACAGACGGTTTGGCTAATAAAAGCTTGGCTAACATAACACGCATACGCCATCCACCAGAAAACTCTCTTAGCGGCTTTTTTAATTCCCAGGTTTTGAAACCTAAACCTTCCAATATTTCTTCTGCTTTTGATTCAATAGAATATCCATCTAAAAGGTCAAATTCATGTTGCAATTCACCCAATTTTTCTACCAATTCATCTCTATAATTGGTTTCCATTTGATGAAGAACGTCTTCTATTTGATGATGTAAGTCAAGTTGTCTTTCAAAACCTTGCATAGCAACATTCAAAATACTGTCATCTGTTTGATAGGAAAGTAGGTCTTGATTTAAAAATCCAATGGTGCAATCACCTGATTTTGAAATACTTCCACCATCTGGCTGGTATTCTCCATTAATTATTTTTAGCAAAGTAGATTTCCCTTTACCATTTAAACCAATAAGTCCAATTTTGTCTTTTGGCTTTATTTGTAAACTTGCATCTTCGAAAATTGGTCTACCTCCGAAATAAAAAGAAAGATTATTGATTGTCAGCATAAGAATGGTTATGAACCCTATTATAGTTTATTATTTAAACTCTAATTTTAAAAATTGAATACATTAAAATTTAATTTCTAATAAAATATATCATCAGATTTTTTGATTAAAAGAACCTTGGGCAGTTTAATAAAAAATCAACTATATTTATTTCGCAAAATTACTAAAACTAGCTAATTTTTTATTACTATGTAGATTATAATGATTAAAAATAATGGAATACTCCTATAGTTTTTCCACTTTTGAATTACATTTAGTCTTTTTTAAGTTAGAATTTGGTTTGTCAAAAAAGACTTTTCCTATCTAGAAAGCTATTTAATGAATACAATTAAATAAAAAAATTATCGAACTATTATAAGTTTTTTCACTGTTTCGAAAGAGTTTGATTTAAATTTGATGAAATATAAACCTTCTGGTAAAGCATTAATATCAATAGTTTTAGAGAATATACCATTTTCAATTTCATACGATTTTTCTAAAAACTTTTTACCTTGGCCATTAAAAAATAATAAATCACCTTTAATATCATTTTTGTCAACCTCAAATTTTAAAGAAACTTCCTTTGAAGTAGGATTAGGAAAAACTTGCATTGCATTTTGAAAAGAGGGTTCATTACCTAATATAATTTCTTTTATTTCAGGAGCCTGTATAGCTAGATTGTCAATGGCCCAACCCCAACCATAATTTATATTATCTGAAAATAATCTAAATCTTATCTGAACAACATCATTTGGTTCAAAGTCTGTATCTGAGGAAAGCATTGATATTTTTCTTTTCATAAATAATTTTGTACTGCCTATTGCTTTTGAATCATCTGTGTTTATTGTACTACCATTGATAGTTATTTTACTTTTTTCTATGGAACTGGCAAATGCTTTTAGCCATTCATTATCATAAGAAGCGTCATAGCCTTCTTCAAAAGGAATCCAAGACTGTCCACCGTCATAAGAGCCTTCTACTACCACATAATCATAAAAATCTGCGTCACCAAAAAACGCCCCTTTTTCTCCTGGTTCTACCAATACTATTTCGTCGAAAGTCATAGTTGCTTCACTTTCAGTAGTGGATATTCGAACTGGCTTTGTAAGTAAAGAAATTAAATTGGATTCCCCATTTATATCACCCCCGTTTTTGTAAGGGTGGATGGTATGAATTGCAGGATTGGTAAATCCAGATGGTTGAGTAACAGAAAATCCTATCGATGCAAAGTCTGTGGTAGGTTTATCAAAGTTGTTTGAATAGTTTTTTACAATATCAGATTCCACTATCGGTTTTATGACAAGCAACTCAAAAAAGTCAGTAGTTTTTGCATTTAAAACTTTAGGAGTATCAAAATATGCAGGTGTTATTTCCTTGTTTTTTTTTGCCGCTTTGTCAATTCCTACAAATCTATATTGAATTCTATCTCCTACATTTAGTTTACCAAATGGGCTTTTGGCAATGTATAACAATTCATCTAATTCTCCAGTAGAGAATTCTATTCCATCTCTTACTTTATTATATTTTTTCAATCCAAATGGAGTTTTTACTTGCCCATTTAGTGTATATTCTACATAAAGAGTATCAATGCCTTCTTGGTAATTATCTTCGGCTAAGGTTAAAATATTTAGAGTAGCCGTTGAAGTTACAATATTTATAGGTTCGGCGTAGATAGAAGGGGGAGTGACATCTGGGACACCTAGCTGAAAGCCATAATACCCTTTTCTTGGGGCTTCGGCTGGCGATGTGTAGGTTCTTTTAGTTTCATCTTCAACTTTAAAATAATATCGAATTATGGCATTTGTTTTCGTAATTGGCACTACAGCTTTATAAATATCAGACTTGCCATCATTTTTTAAAAGAATGGTTTTAGCTTTTGAAAAAAGCGTGTCATTTTCTGTGTAATACAATAAAAAGGAGTTAGGCTTTAAAACATTATCGGTTGTTATTTTTACAGATAACTCAATAGTACTTGGGCTTTTTTCGGAACTTTTTAGTGGATCATGTACTATTTGTGTTCCAGACCATCCCATATCACTTAAAATTGATTTTGCCAATGGACCAGGATCTAAAATAACTTCAGCAGTACTAGAGGCTGACTTCATTAAAGAATTTTTATCACCAGAAGGATATGTTTTATCTTCTAAATGGGAAATGCTTGAACCTTGCTGAAAAGTTCTTGGAGAAAAAATTCGAGGTTTTGTAGTGGTTTGAGAGTTAGTAAATATACCGTTAAAAACAATATTTTCACTGGTTAATTGTGCCCTTAGTGGGACAGAGCCATTAACAAAAATTGAAGTATCTACAAGTTGAACTCCACTAGAATTATACATAAAAGTATCATATATTACTGGAGAGCCAGTACCAAATCCCCAAGAACCTTGATTGTTTTCAACACCCCATGAGCCCCAAAAACCTAATCCATGAGTAAGTTCATGTAATACAAGTGTAGTCAAATCATATTGTCCAGCCATGGGAGTTCCACTGTAGCTCCAATTTAAATCTGAATTGAATCTAGCTCTTATATCAAATTCGCTTGGAGAATTTAATTCTTTACCTGCTAATTTTTCTGCTAAAGCTATAGGATACCAGACATCTGCTTTTTGTTGGCCTGGAAAATTTCGAGTAAAATCATTAGGTGATGCCGAGCCAATTGTTGTTTTTTCTAATTTTGACCAGTATGCAATAACGCGTATGGGTACAGGAGAATTTATTATTCCAGCCCAAATATCTACTGCTGCTTGAAAAGCGTTTTTTGCTTGAACTGGGAAATCTACGTATTCTACTATAAATGTACTTTTTGCAGGAATTCTTGCCTTTGACCTACCATTTTCCACAGCTGGAATATATGTATGAGCATCTTTTCCTGTTATGGGACAGAAAATATCATTTCCTTTCTTAAATTCTATTTTTTTGACATTTCCTATATATGCAGGGAAATCGGATTTTTTAACATTTACTTTTTTTTGACTAAATGCCAAAGAAAATGTAAACATAAAAGTTAATAAAAGTTTGTATTTTCTATGCATAGTATTAAATATTCCAAGTAGTTATAGAAATGTTAATTATATTGTTTTGTATTGAACTTATCCTTAATTCATCTTTTAATTACTAAAGTAAAACCAATTTTTCTTCTCCTTAATAAAAAGCACAATTAATTTTGCAGGAGGCCTTTTTAATATATTTTTCCTTTTAGTTCAAAACCTGGGGTTTGAATTGCTTTCATAAGAGCAGTTCTTGCCTCGGTTGGATGATAATCCCAAGCAAAAGAATTTGATTCAATAATATCAGTGAATTTTTTCACACCTGTATTTACAATCGGGCTTATTCCATTAAAAAACTGCCCTTGAGATAAAGTGCCACTGTCTGACAGTCTTACAAAAGAGATATTGCCTTTTGCATCTAATTGGGGTTCATAAAATAATACACCACCAAATTCATCCACTCTGTCTGGATAAGTACGAGTATAATTAAATATTAAAGCAAAAACGCCATCTTGAGGTAAATAACTAAAGGTAATATCTCCTAAAACACGAACAGGAGCGACCGTTGATAATTTAATTACTTCACTTTTTATTTCAGCGAATACTTTTTTGAATTGCTCATTTTGACCTACAATTTTTTCTTCCAGCACAAAATCATTAAACAATGTGCCTATTGCATAATAAAATGGCATAGCGGGCCTATTTGATTTCGTAAGATTTACTCTTCTACCAGCGGAATTAAAATAATATTGTTTCGCTACATTGTCCCAAAGCAATTCATCAATTCTTGTTCCTAAAATTGTAACAGGTTTTCTCAATTGAATACCGGTGGTTGTGGTTATAAAGGCCGAACTAACATCAGAAATATCATTGTTTCTAATAAAAAATGCAGAAAATATTTTTGAATTATAATCAAAAAAAATGTCTACTTTTTCACCTGTAGGTAGAGTTAGAGTTATAAAACTTTCTGAAAATGCATAATCTAGGGTACTTCTTAAGATATTAGAAAGTGTTCCTTTTGAAAGGTTTTCAAATTCTGAATTACCTAATTTTGTAAGAATTAATTCAGTTTTGTTTCTTAAACCTTGCAACACTATTTTATCATCAGTGGCTTCAATTATTGTAAGTTCTAAATCAGCAGATTCCCCTGTTCCGCCGTTATAATCTGGATTCACTAATTCATGTAAATAAGAATAAGTGTCAAAAATTAGTGTTGGTTTTTGTAATGATTTTACCTGATAAGTGGTTTCAAAAGCTCTATCAGCAGCTAAAGTACTTAAATCAGAGTACATCGATAAATTTCCATTTTTGTCAAATTTCAAATAGAAACTATATCCGCCATCTTGAGCACCATTTGGGTAATATGCCCCTTTCCAGCCATTGGTTGATTGCACTAATTTAGTTTTGTAACTGTCTATTAATGTAGTTACTCTTTTATTTGCAGATTCCTCAAACAAAAGTTCTATATCGTTTTTTTGACAGGAAATAAATCCCATAAAAAAAACAAGGCATAGAAAAAGAAATTTATAATTTTTATTCATAATCTAATTTAAGTTTTTAATTACTTCGTGAAATTTGTAATCTCAGTTTGAGTAATATTTTGAAGTGTTTTGAAATTGATATTATACGTTTTTAAAAAATAATCAATAACCATTTGTTGTTTTTTTATCAAAGCATCTTTTGCCCCAGGATTATTTTTTAAAGTTGCTAATCTTGCATCAAATGTTGCTTGCCCATCTACCAAAAGAGTGGCTACCATTTCTACAAAATCCTCATCAGGGTTTAACATAGAATAAGAGGTAACATATCCATAATTCAAGGCTTCTTCTTCTGAAATATTATACCAATTAGAAGTATAGGTTCCCGGAGTAATTTGTTTGTAAGCAATAGGATACAAAATATTTTGATGCAAAATATGTGCAAATTCATGATGGATTGTATGCAGCATTTCTTTAACTACAGGAATATTTTTTTTGTCAAAATCATTAATTTGATATAAAATAACTTTTCTTCCTCCTTCAGCCGTGCCTAAAACTATTGTTCCGTCAGAATTCCAGTTTGCACTGCCTACTAAAACATACTGTTTTGGGCAGAATTTTTTTATAAAATCCTCACCAGCAACTTTAATATAAGGGTCAATCCAAATTTTCTTAACAGCCTCCATCGTTGGCTGTACTTTTGAAACAAGTGGAGGTACTAAGGTTCTATCTAAAGGTACTTCAAAAGGATCCCATCTATATTTTACTTCAATATTAAAGGGTTTTGTGAAATTTTGAGCCAACCAATCATCTATTGGTAATTTATTGATTATTTCGCCACCTAATCCTTCTACAATAGCACTTAAATCTTCTTCTTTATTACAAGAAATTGTAATTACAAAAGGTATTAAGAGGAACAAGAACTTTATTTTTTTCATTTTTTTTTCATCTAAATTTTAAATAAAAATATTATCTAGGATTTAAGGGCAAACCTGAAAGAGCCGCTTCCTGAGGAATTTGCAATACTCTTCGAGGATCTGAAGCTGATAAATTTTGACTAGAACCACTGATATTTACATGAGTAATTGGAACTTTGAATCGAAGCAAGTCAAACCAACGCATACCCTCATGCATAAACTCTATTCTTTTATAGGTAAGTATCGTATTCAGCAATGCATTGTTTGTATTCGTTGTTCTGTAAAATGCATTATTTTTTTGGGTTGTTAATGCGTGTGTTGTAGGATTGTAATTATCGATTCTTAGACTAAGGAACGTATTTAAATCCGCCAAAACAGCTGAAATGTTGCCTTTATTTAAGTTTGCCTCCGCTCGGTTAAACAATACTTCCTCTGTGGTAAATAAAGGAATCATCAAATATCCATTTCCAATATTAGAGCTTGGGCTTGTTCTAACGAAGAGCTCATTGTATTTGGGTAAATATACTCCTCGATCTCCACCGAAAAGAGAATATGCCCAATCACCACCGGCCGGATTAGCACCAAAATATAAAGACTGACCAGTGCTTGTGGGAAGACTATAACGTGCTCCAGCCCAATTTCTTGCCCAATAAGAACCGGTTTCTGCAAGTAACAAATTTGATTTTTCCGTACTTTGGCTATAGATAGTTCGAATTACAGTAAAACTCTTTGTTGAATAATCGGTATTCCAATTTCTCATATTCAAACTAAAGCCTGCTTCACCTGCTACTTTGTTTGCATGTTCTATAACTTTATCATAATTTTTTTTATATAAATAAAAGCGTGAAGCAAATGCGTTTGCTGCGTTTCTATTAAAATGGAAAGCGGGTACTTTATAGGTTTCATCTTTAATTAATGGCAAACCTTCTACTAAATCTTTTTCAATCATTTCATATACATAAGCTACAGTTTTTCGGTCATACTGCTTTATTACCACGTTTTCCGGTTCAGTCACATAAGGAATTCCCATGTCAGTTGCTGCTGTGGCAGGGTCATAAAATTTTGAAAACAAAGAAACTAACATAAAATGAGAATAGGCTCTAGCCACTAGAGCTTCCCCTTTTTGAGCATTTAAATTTGGACCATCACCTAAATTTTTTATAGATGCCAATGCCTGATTAGCAGCCGCAATTGCAGAATAGCAGGATGCCCAATAAAATTGAGGGGAGTCTTGATCCAATTGTAAAACATCTTCCCAAAAATAAGGTTTACTGTAAATTGGATTGACAGTGGAGTTTGCATAATTGTCTCCAACATTATCTGACATTATTTCGCAGAAAGGAGAATAATTTCCTGAAGGATAGGCACTCACCAGAAGTTCAGAAATCTTTTCTGGGGTATTTATCTCAGTTCTATTATCAGGAACAGTGTCTAGGTATTTTTCACAACTAGTGAAAGTAATTAAAAGAACACTTATCGATATGGTTTTTATTATTTTCATTTTTTTTGATTCAATTTAAATTCCTGCTTTTAAAGAAAATGAAACTTGTTGAGGCACAGGTAAAGCGACTCCACCAGACCCAAAAAATTCAGGGTCTTGACCTAATAATTTTTTATCAGAATACAGTAACAATAAATTGGTGGCTGAAAGCTTGGCCGATAAAGACTTCAAACCCAATTTTTTAGCATATCCTATTGGTATTTGATAACCTAATGATACATTTTTCAAACGAACAAAGTCTCCATTTGCAACTCTTGCGGATGATAAATTATAGTGGGTCATAGGAAACTCATCTCCTTCTAACTCAGAAGAAGTTCTGATGTCAAGTATGGCTGGAATAGTTGTTATTTTTTCATCTCCTGGCAGCAACCACCTATTTGCTAACTCTTTAGGGGAGGCGGTTAGGTCAGTATAGGATTCATTGAATTTTGAATCTAGCTTAATTTTATTTCCTCCTTGGAAAGAAATAAAGACATTTAAATCAAAATTCTTATATTTAAATGTGTTTGACCAGCCTCCAAACATAGTTGGGTCTGAAGGGCCTTCATATTTTAAATATTTGGTTTCTTGACTTTGTACATCAACAATTGTACTAATCTCCCCCTTTTCGTTGGCAAAAGTTGGTATTCCATTTTCGTTTAAACCTTTAAAATCCAACGAAAATATTCCTCTAACGGGGTATCCTACCTGGGGGCCTCCTTCTTGTTTAATTAAGCTATAGATTAGAGGAAGACTTTTTAGATTGGTAATTTGGTTTCTGTTATATCCATAATTCAAGCTAGTTTTCCACTGAAATTTTTGGGTATTCAATACCGTTGTTACTATTCCTACATCAATTCCATTGGAAACCATGTTGGCGTAGTTTGCTAATTTAAATAGTTCACCTCCTACGCCTGAAGTTTTCAAAATACCAATTAAGTCAAAACCATCTCTGTGATACCCATCAACAATTAAACTTATTTTATTGTTGTATAAGCCTAAATCAAAACCGACGTTGGTTTCAAACTGTTTTTCCCAAGTTAATTCACTATTTTCTAAGTTTTCAATATAAATTCTTGACTCTTTTTCAGATAAAAACGGACGAGTAGTTAATTGATTTTTGAAAATAGCGGTAGAGTTTTGTGCATTTCCAATACTTGCGGTAAGACCATAAGTTCCTCTGAGGGTAAGTCTACTAATTAAGTCAACTTCTTTAAGAAATCCTTCCTCCTTGGCATTCCATGACCCGCTGATGTTCCAAGTTGGTAACCATCTGGCAGAAATTGCCCTTCCCAATTGGTTGGAACCGTCCATTCTAGCCGTTGCGTTTACAGTATATTTATTATTCAAGGTATACGAAGCATTGGAGAAAAAAGCAACAAAGCGATCCCTTTCCAGATTTAGTCCGTAATAATTAAAATTATAATCTAAACCTTGTTTTACTATTCTATAGTCAGTAAAAGGTACTCCACCTTTATCATATTGATATCCATATCCATTTAAGAAAGATTCAGTTCTATTGGCGAATCTAATTTCTTGGCCTAAAAAAACATTAAAAATATGCTTTTCTGTTATAGATTTATTGAAATTGAT
This sequence comes from Leadbetterella sp., assembly GCA_036781325.1. Lineage (GTDB taxonomy): Bacteria > Bacteroidota > Bacteroidia > Cytophagales > Spirosomataceae > Leadbetterella. Next base: position 15,571 of record DAIQBE010000012.1, read on the forward strand.
TTGATGTCTACCATAATAATTCACCAATTTATCATCATTTCTTTTATAAATACCGCCTTGTGGTAAAACTACAACGGGTTCTGCTTCAGGGTCATCGGGATCTTGATATAAATATTTATTTGCAGCTCTTATAATGGAAGACCCTGCGGCACGATAGGCATTTGCTTGATTGGAAGTTTCATAAATCTTATTTTCTCTACTTGAATTTACATATCTGATAGTACCTAATACGTCATAGGTAAGATTTTTATTAATTCTGTATTGTAATTCAGATTGAAATTTTAAATCTAATTGATTAATATCTAAAGTATTGTTTGCAGCTTCATGAATGATATTAAAAGGTGCAAAATCTCTTTTAAAATATTCTAAATTTCCATTTTGATCATATGCAGTTAATGCCCTACTTGTATTTAAAGCATAGCTAAAAGGATTAATGTCAAAATCTCTGTCATACCTACCTTGAAATGCATTATTAACTCGGTCTTGAGAGCCAGGAGCTTTTTGTTCCCTTATAGAACCCACCATTATAAAGGCCGCAGATATTTTTTTACTTAATTTATAATTTGCTCGCATTGTAGCAGTATATCTTCGAACTTTATCGGCTATAGACCAGCCGCTATCATCATAAATAGAGGTAGAAAAATAATATTGGGAGCTTTCTGTTCCAGAATTAATACTAAGAGAATGCTCTTGAGTTAATGAATTTCTAAATAAAAGATCAAACCAATCGGTATTTTCTGAAGCATACCTCTGAAGAAAATTTGATTTTGCCTCAGTGGTATTTTCTAATCCAAACTTTTTACTTATTGGGTCATAAGTACTTATTAGATCATACATTTTTCCATAAATACCAGAATTTGAACGCCTTGACACATCACTATAGGTCAGCCAACCTTTTCTTTCTAATTCTGAATAAACTCCCATTTGTTCATTGGAATTCATGATATTATAAGTATTATATGTTGGCCTTAGGGTAAGATTCATATTGTTGGAGTAGCTAATAGTTGTTGGCTGCACTCTTCCTTTTTTGGTGGTAATTACTACCACCCCATTCATAGCTCTAGCACCGTATAATGCGGTTGCCGAAGCATCTTTTAATATTTGGAAACTTTCAATATCGTCAGAATTAAGACCAGCTACAGCAGAACCCAACAAGGTATTGGCATTTCCAGAGGCTAAGTCATCATTGGAAATGTTTACAACATCTTCTAATACCACGCCGTCAATTACCCACAAAGGTTTGTTTTCGCCATTAATGGAAGTGGCGCCTCTAATCCTAATTTTGGGAGCTGAACCAAATGTTCCAGATACGTTTTGAACAGAAACTCCAGAAGCTCTACCTTCCAACATTCGGCTAACATCAATGGTACCGGCTAATTTTATTTCATCGCCTTTTAACTTAACAGCGGCACCTGTAAATTGTGCACGATCAATTTTTTGATAACCACTTACTACCACTTCATCTAAAGCACGTATATCAGAAATTAAGATTACATCTATTTGTGTTTTTTTATTTACCACTATTTCTTTAGAAACATAACCAATCGAAGAAAAAACCAGAATTGCTCCTTCTTTGACTTTAATAGTATAGTTACCGTTTGCATCTGCAATTGCTCCATTGCTTGTTCCTTTTTCACGAATTGCTGCACCTGGAATAGGGCTCGAGACATTATTTTCATCAATTTCTGTAATTTTTCCTGAAATAGTAATATCCACATAATTAAATGAATGAGCACCATTAGAAATTAAAACACTGAAAATGAAAATTATTGGAATTATAAAATTCGTAATTTTAGATTTTGGAGTATAAATTGTCATTGTGAAAAAGGTTATTCTAATCGTTTTTAATGTATTAAAATTAGGAATGCCATTGGTAATAGTGTAATAATAACAAAATGTT
>DAIQBE010000013.1:0-17222 GCA_036781325.1 Leadbetterella sp.
AAGTAGTGCATTTATTCTACCAGTTCCTGTAAATGAGGAGTTGTTTAATAATAAATACGTGCGGTTACTAATATCCTTGTTATATTCTTCTTCTAATCCTGCAACTTTAATGAGTGTGATCATATAATCGAATTTATTGGCTGCAGGAACAGCCCCAACCGTAGAAGTTTGTTTTTGAATAAACTCCCAAGCGGTTTGATCTTTAAAGGTTACTAACTCAGGAATACCTGGCTTAAAAATAAATTTTTCTTGTTGTTTAAGATCTCCACAACTTATTAAGAAAACTGATACTAGACTTAATAAGATACTACCAAAGCATGTATAATTTTTCATTTTTTTATTTTTTATCAGTTATACCCAGGATTTTGTATAAGTAACTTATTTTCAATTAGATGAATATTCCAAATTGGAAAGACTATTCTATCATTTCCTTGTTTGTTGATTGGTCCCATTACTTCAGCAACTTTGTTTGTTCTAACCAAGTCCCACCACCTTTTTCCTTCTGCCAAGAGCTCAAATTGCCTTTCGTCAAGAATTATATTTTCCAGTTGCTCCTTATTCAAAATTGTTTTAACATCTACAAGAGGCAATTGTCTTGCGTCTCGTATTTGATTTAAAGCCGCTACAGCTGCAGCTGTGTTACCTAATTGGTTTTCTGCTTCAGCTAAAAGCAAAATCATATCAGCATATCGAAACAAATGTATGCTTGTGTCGTCAAAGGTCTGATTGATGTTAATTTTATTGTATTTTGCTACTCTTGGTAGGGTTGTTCCGGATGGAGCGAGTTCTCTACTTTCTAAATACCTCCAATCACCCCAAAGTTTTGCACCGGAGGCAGTTACGGCTTTTGGAACAAATCCAGGGTATTTGGCCTTGAAAAGGGTAGAGTCCGTTGGAAAAGCACTTAGCCATTTTGTTGTCAATCTTGGAGAAATATTATACGTAGGCAAACCTGCAAAAAATATATTATTTATTCCTGATCGATCAGAGTCTTCAGTCAAAGAATATCCTATGGAAAGAATTAACTCGGTTCCAGTCATAAATCTTCCCAATCCAGGTGTAACAGTATCATTTAAGAATAGTTTTAACCAAGAATCTCTCGTAGTGACTAGACTGTATGCTCTTAATGCTATTAATTTGTTAAGTGCTACTCTCGCCTCAGCGAATTTTCGAAGATGCATATATACGGTAGCTTGTAAAGCTAGTACACTTGCTCTTGAAAATCTAAAATCAGTTTTAGTACTTGAAATGGTTTTTTCAGCATCTAACATATCGGGTATTACAACTTCATTTAAAATCTTATTGAAGTCGGTTCGTGGTCTAAGAAACTGTTGATTTGGGTTAGTAATGGCATCTGTAAACAAAGGCACATCACCCCAAATTTTGGTGGCATCAAAATACAAAAAAGCCCTTAATGCCTTTGCTTCTGCTAAAAGTGAAACATCATAACCTGAAATCGTAGGGATCTTTTCAATTGCAATATTCGCCCTTCCTATAGCTTGGAATAAAAGTGTCCAATCTGAAACGTTATTGGCAGAAGTTAAGGTATTGTTTATCAATTCTAATCCATTTGCACTAGCTGATCCACTAGCAACGTAATTATCAGAACGCATTTCACCTTGTAAAAAATAACGTTCCCTATAATGTTTTTGCATGGCATCATATATGCCTGAAACTGCTGCATTTGCGTCTGCACTTGTTTTCCAAAATTGTTGATCAGACAATTGAGAATACGGTTGTTCATTTAAAATATTTTCACACGAAGTGAGCATGAAAATTAAGATAAAAAAACGGATAAAAATTTTAATACTATTTTGTAATTTCATTGATTTAAAATATAAATTTATTTCAAAAACTATTATTAAAGCTGGAATCTCAATCCCAAAATATAATCTCGTCTGTTTGGATACTTAAGCGTATCATATCCTGTTTGAAGGGCATTAGAGGAACCTAAGTCTGGGTTATAACCTGGATAATTAGTAAAAGTCATCAAATTATTCATAGAAAAATTAAAAGACACATTTGAAAGCCATTTTGCTTTTTTATAAAGAGAGGTTGGAATACTATAATTAAATCGTATACTTCTCCATCTAATGTAATCACCTTTACTAATATATTGAGAATTTGGCCCGATTGCATTATTGGTTCTTGCTCTATCTAAACTTGCAAAAGGAACTACATCACCTTGTTTACGCCAAGAATTATCGATTCTATCCGGTGCTGGCGTTTCATTGGCTGAGTTTAAATCGTTTCTTAGAAAATCATATTGCCTGTAGATATCATTCCCAAAATTATAATCAATTAAAATGGAAAGGGTTAAATTTTTATATCTGAAATCATTGTTAATTCCTCCGAAAAATTTAGATGTACCATTTCCAATAACCGAACGGTCATTCTGTCCATCAATTAAAAAATCATTGTTTAAATCTGCCCAAAAAATATCTCCACCAGCTAAAGTCCTAGCCCCAAGTTTGATCTGATTTACCTTACCAGAATAATCTGCTCCATCTAACGTGTACTTTGAAAATTTACCTCCATCGTCAAATACGGGTGTCAATTGTTTTCCATCATTACTAAAGGCATTCGATTGGTCATAAGCAAATACACCCATGTTTTTAAAGCCAAAAATATTACCAAGAGGTTGACCTTCCTGTATTAAAAATGACCCACTTTCAAACTGAGTACCATCAGCCAATTGTAATACCTTATTTCTAAGCAATGTGAGATTAAAATTTGAGGACCACTCAAAACTTTTTGTTCGGTAAGGCACTCCACTTAAACTAATATCTATTCCCTCATTTTGAATAGAGCCAATGTTCTTTTTAACTGTTCTAAATCCTGTTTCTTTTGGAAGTGGTACATTGTATAATAAATCAGAGGTTTTCTTTCGCCAAAAATCAACCTCTACATCGAGCCTAGATTTATACATAGTAGCATTAATGCCCAAGTTTACAGATTGTGTACTTTCCCATCCCAAATTTGGATTTGATAATTGTGAAATATTAATGGTATTTATTCCATTATAATAAGTCCCCGGACTATAAAGTAACAAGGAATTATAATCTCCAATTCTCTCATTTCCGTTGGAACCATAGCTGGCTTTGATAAGTAAATTATCTATAGTTGACTTCAGATTTTTCATAAAACTTTCATTACTTATTCTCCAACCTATCGATCCTGAAGGGAAAAAGCCATACCTTTTGTCAGCTCCAAATCTGGATGAACCATCTCTTCGCAAAGTACCATTTACTAAATATTTACTCTTAAAATCATAGGACAAGGAAGTAAAATAGCCAGTAAGTGCGTGCGCTGATTTGCCTGTGTTTGTACCTGCCAAATCTAACTGTGCCACATTATTAAATGTCTCAATATTGTCCGAACTAAAAGCCGTTGCTCTTAAATCAGTGGTTTCCAAAACCCATCTTTGTACTTGATTTCCAAGAATGGCAGTCAGGTTATGAGCCCCTTTTTTCTTTCTATAAGTAAAATAATTCTCCTGTTGATAGTCAAAACTTAGATCTATGCTTTCGCTACCAGTACCTGGTCTTCCGATGGTTTGAACAATGGTAGGATCAAAATTATTATTTTTTTGTAGTCGGAAATTCACTCCCAAAGTAGATTTGAAAGTCAAGCCTTTTAAAATATTTACTTGTATAAAACTAGAAGACTGCATTCTGTAATTCTTATTGTCTCTACGAGTTTCTGCGGCTTCTGCCAATGGATTTTGACGTCCCGCAATTTCAGGAGAGTAAGTACCATCAGGCTCAAAAAGTGGAAAATAAGGGATTCTTGCTATTAAGTGTTCAAAAACTGAACCTTCATTAAGCCCTTTTTTTAATTCATAGCTTAAATTTAAAGTGGTGCTGGCTGTAATTCGCTTTTTTACATCTGAATCTACTTTAAGTCTTGTACTAAATCTTTGATAGGATGTATTGATGATGGTTCCTTGTTCATCTAAGATACTATTATTCCAATAGAGACTTAAGCCTTTTTTGCCACCTGAAAGGCTCAAATTCAGTTGGTTTCTACTTGACGGCTTGTATAAATAAGCTTGAACATCTGGTGAATATTGATATAACTCACTTAAAGTATCTTGCACAGTAAGAGCATCTGGATCTCGACCAGCCCTAACATTTTCATATATGAAACGTTGTTTTGTATTAGCTAAAGGAAGATTACTTGCTAAAGTATTAATAACATGACTGTAATCTACATTTAATTTCATATCATCACTTTTACCTGATTTTGTGGTAATAATCACCACACCGTTGGCGGATTTTGAACCATAAATAGCAGCAGAAGCCCCATCTTTCAAAACTTCCATTGAAGCAATATCATTGGGATTTAAATTATTTATATCTTCCAATTGTTGACCATCTACGATAAATAATGGATTTGAACCTCCTTCAAAAGTAGATACTCCTCTAATTCGGATAGAGCTTCCTTCTCCGGGCCCACCTAAGGAATTTATCTGAACCCCTGCCAACCTTCCTTGAACCGCATCAAACGCATTTACAGGGGTGGTTTGGATAATCTGTTTTTCTTTAATAGAACCAACTGAACCTAAAATGTCTTTTCTGTTAGTAGTAGCATATCCCACTACCACTACTTCATTCAAAGTTTTTTCGTCTGGAGAAAGCACAACTTTAATTATAGTTTGATTTCCAACTACAATCTCTTTCGAATTATAACCTATAAAAGTAAAAACTAAAATAGATTTTTTGTTGGGTACGGTTATTTTAAAATCCCCATTTGCGTCAGAAGAAGTACCTTTTGTAGTACCTTTAATTTGAACGTTCACACCTACTAAAGGTTCATCATTTTCGTCGATAACATTACCCGAGATAGTTTCTGCAAATAATACCGAGGTAGGTAAGTCTGGCAATTCCATTCGATTTGGAATAAAACTAATCTCTTGTTTTGATAGAATTATCTGACGATTACCAGATAATTCAAATTTAATTTTAAGCGGATCTAAAAGTTTGGTTAATATCTCTTTCAGCTTTTCTTCTTTTGCTTGAATAGAAATCTTTTGATTAGCCCTGATTTCTTTCGGATTAAAAACAAATTTAACTTTTGAGGTTTGCTCAATTTTTAATAATGCAGTTTTAAGATTTTCATTAGAAAAACCAATTGACATTTTTTGATCTAGAACTTCCTTCCCCAGTAAATCATGGGCTAAAGTAAAATTCATAAATAATACAATAAACATTAATTGTTTTATTGTAATTTTAATACTATTTATAAATGCCTTCTGATTGTAAATTTTATTCATAAAAAGATTTGATTTTTTTTAAAGATGGCACAATTGCATTAAAAGATACTTGTTTTTATAATATTTTTTTTTAAAATAATACAATAAATCAATTTTAATGAAAAAGTAGTAAAAAAATACAAGTCAATAAATAAAAAAAAAACAAAAATAAGTGCCTTAAAGGCAAGCTTAAAGGAAAAAAAAAGATATAGATAAAAAACAAAATAAATGGTACTGCTGTAAGAAGTAGTTTTAGAAATGCAAAAATTTTCGAATCTGTATTGTTTAATTTTTAAACACTTAAAGTTTTTCTATTTATTCCTTACCCTAATTGAAAAAACACTATATACATAATATAGATTTTGAATAATTTTTTCAGCTATTTCAATAGCCAAATTGCCAAATCTTTAGCTGCTTGAAAGTTTTGATATTCTTTAGGAATTTTCCTGCCGTCTACATATTCATTATAAAGCCAAGGGTCACCCACCACAAAGACTTTCCCATTGCCATATTTTGAAGTGGCCATTATAACATCATCCTTGTTATTTAAAATTGATTGGGCTTTCTCATTTATAGACAGTGTTACTAATTCCTTTACATAAATTTTCTGTGTATTTTTAAATATTGAATTCCCTTTTGGAATTTCCAATTTGCCTTGATGGAATTGTGTTCCCTGCACCATATTAATACTTTTATTTGTAAATGTTATCCCAAATTCTTTTGCTAATTCATTAAATTTAGGAATTTCACAATTTGAAGTATCATTTGCCATCAACACCAAGGTTCCTCCTTTATTTACCCAGTTTTTAATTTCATTAATGTCTTTTTTTGAAACAAAATTCGGATTTTCTGTTTCCTTTTTGGTATCTGGATCTACGATGATATACACATCAATTCCCTTTAAATTTGCTAATGTAGGAGCAAATTTTAAGGATTTTATTTGAGCACCATAAGATTGGAAAACATTTCCCCACCAAAAAAATCCAGAGTGCATGTTATCTTCCCAAGTATAGTGGTATTGCTCTGTTTGGTTGTTTACGTCTTTTCTAAATTCTTTGTTGAAATGATAGTCTAAGGCCACTATTTTGCCTTTTCCTATATTGATATCTTTTAATTGTTCAATTTCAAGACTTGCCATAATGAATGGCCCAACTCCTTTTAAGTCGTTTTTGCGAAGTGGTTCGCTAATATAATATTCAAATGTACCATCGCGGTAAGGCTTTCCACCCAATCCTCCTACACTTACGGTTTTATTAACTGCTAAAGAGCCGTCTTTTTCTGTGGTAATAAATTCTTTTATAATTCCCTCATACCCTTTTTTTGCAGCATTTAAAAAGTTAGGATCTAAATACCCTTTTCTAACTCCTTTGGCAAGTATATACACAAACATACTTGAAGCAGAGGCTTCTAAATAATTGCCTTTTTTATCACCAAGCGCTGTCATTAAATACCAAACATTCGATTTGGTGTCTTGATATTTTAGTATTACTGGGGCTAATCTTTGCAGATATCTTATTAAATTTTTTCTTTCTGGGTGGTTTTCAGGAAAATAGTCAAGTACTTCTACTAAAGCCATGCCATACCATCCGATAGCTCTACTCCAAAAATGGGGAGAGAGGCCCGTTTTCTTGTCTGCCCATTTTTCTTCTTTACTTTCATCATAGCCGTGGTATATCAATCCTGTTTTTTTATCGACAACATGTTTTTCTATTAATGCAAATTGCTTAGCAATGTGATTAAAATGTTCAGGATGGTTAAAAATCTTGGCATATTCAGCTGAAAATGGTTCGGCCATAAACAGACCATCTAACCACATTTGATTCGGATATCTTTGCTTATGCCAGTAACCCCCTTCTTTTGTTTTTGGCTGATTTTCTAGTTGTTTCCAAAGCAAATCTGCGGCCATTTTGTACTTTTCTTTCCCCGTTTGTGATTGCTGAATAAGCATTAAAAGATTCCTACCTGTAGCAATATTGTCGAGATTATAATCTTCTATTTTATATGATTTAATACTACCATCTGGCTTTACAAATCTATTTAAATCCGCTAATATATATTCATAATATTTTGGATCTGCAGTTTTTCTCCATACGCGTTCTATAGCCTTTAACATTAACCCTTGCTCATAATCCCAAGTAGATAAAACCCTTGGTTTTACAACTATAGAATCTGGATACCATGACATAAAAGAATCTGTCATTTGTTCAGAATATGGCTTCTGAGCAGTAGCATTTTTTAGGATAAAAATAACTATAAAACCCAATAACAAACTTGCTTTTTTCATATTATTTATTGAATATTAAGAAATAAAATCTTCTCTAAATGGATGAAATACATCTATTAGCTCTCCATCTTCTAAACATATGGCCCCATGGACCAAACCACTTGGAACAAAATATACATCACCCCCTTTTAACATCTTAGTATTACCGTCTATTGTAATATCAAATTTTCCACTGGCAACAAAACTAGCTTGAGTGTGTGGATGGCTGTGCAATTCCCCTATTCCGCCAGCTTTAAATGCTACTTTTACCACCATCATTTGGTCGTTATAGGCCATTACTTTTCGCCTTATTCCACCTCCCAATTCTAGCCATTCCAGATCAGAGTCTTCAATTAATGTATGCATATCTTATTTTATTTGTTAAAAATTATGCTCTTTTTATCGGCTCCAGATTTAAATACAAAAGCAGAATTTATATGTTCTATACTAGTATTTTTAAAACTGATATTCGCTGAATTTTCTCCATTTAATTCCAAGAAAATTTTATTATTTTTCTTGTAATCTAAGGCATCAAAACTTATATTTTTACTATTTTGAATTTGTAAAACTGTTTTATCTATGGTAAACAAGCCTACATTTTCTAAAGAAATATTTTCTGCTTCAATACAGATTAAACCTTTATTAGAGGTGAAATTGCTGTTTTTAATAGAAATGTTTTTTATATTTAATTCAGGCAATCCTCGAAGCATAATGGCGGTTTCAGCTCCATTACATTTAATGTTTTCTAAAAAAAATGACCTAAAAGATGGCGTACCTTCATTCAAAGGCTCTGCTCTAATTATTGGCAATTTATTTTCTTCGCCCACCAATGCTACAGGGTCTTTAGCTTCATAATACATATCAAAAAGTATGGCCTCTCCCGGAATATTATTCATATTAATATCTGAAATAAAAATATTTTCTACCACTCCGCCTCTATCTCTTTTTGTTTTAAATCTCAACCCAATATCTGTACCTAAAAAATTGCAATTGTTTACGAAAAGATTATTTACACCCCCAGACATCTCACTCCCTATAACGAAACCACCATGGCCATGAAACACGGTGTTGTTTCTAATTATAATATCTTTGGAAGGTTTAGCTCTCAATCTCCCTTCTTCGTCTTTCCCAGATTTAATACAAATTGCATCATCTCCAGTATCAAAGGTACAGCCTTCTACAAGAGCATTGTTACAAGATTCTAAATCCAAAGCATCATTGTTTTGTCCAAACCAAGGGTTTTTTACGTTCACATTTCTTAGGGTAATATGGCTGCACATTAAAGGATGCAAAGTCCAGGCAGGTGAATTTAAAAACGTTACCCCTTCTATTAATATATTTTTACAATTCGTAAGACTTACCATATTAGGTCTTAAAAAATCTCTTATTTTTTTATAATCGTCAATCGTTTTCCCCTCTGTTTTTTGATTGGTCCATGTGCTATTTTCATTTCCATATTTTGAAGTTTCAGAAGGATACCAAGTATCTTTTTTTTCATTTAGCACGCCGCCCGAGTTAATCAAAGTCTTCCATTGTGTTTCAGTAAGTTTAGATTTTTTTACGTGCTTCCAAACTTGTCCAGCACCATCCATTGTTCCTTTTCCAGTAATAGCAATATTGGTAAGATTCCATCCCCAGATAGGGGCTTGGCATCGAAAAGCGGCTTTTCCTTCCCAAGTAGTTTCCACAACTGGATAATCATCTTTATTATCACTAAATTGAAGCAATGTACCTTCTGACAAATGCAAATTTACATTACTTTTTAATACTATTGGACCAGTAATCCATAAGCCAGATGGAATCAAAACTGTGCCTCCGCCATTGTTATAGGCACTTTCTATAGCTTGATTGATAGCTTTAGTGTTAACAGTTCTTCCATCCGATACAGCCAAATATTTTAAAATATTAAACGTATCTTTTTTAAAACTTGGCTGATTTATTTTGGGAAGCTGAAATTCTAAAATAGTTGGATACACTGATTTTTTAAGCTGATTTTTAAGGTTCATCCCCTGCCGGTGAATGTCATTGGCAACTAAAGATGCCATTACCCTAGCTCCATACGGAGAAAAGTGCGTATTATCCTCCTTGGCTTCTTTAAATTTAGGATATATACCTCCTGCAAAATTCATGAAAATATCTTTTGAAGATGCTATTCCATGCTCTTCTATTACCCTTTGACTTAAATGATGCATGTCTATCAACTCAACTTTATTTTTTAAAGCTAATTCTCTAACTACAACAGGATAATCACCATGCTGATCTTCAAACCTACCCTCCGCATTAAATTTCCTTCGCATTACTGGGGTTAATAAAACAGGGATTCCACCCTTTAATCTAGTTTCATCAATATACCTTTGGAGATTCGTCTTGTAATCTAGCCTTGGTAAGGTGTATTTACTTGTATCAGATATTTTTTGGTCGTTATGTCCAAATTGAATAAAAACATAATCCCCTTTTTGAATTTGGTCAACTACTTTTTTCCATAATCCTTCATTTCTAAATGATTTGGAACTTCGACCATTTACGGCATAATTATGTATTTCAACTTCATTTGTAAATACTTCATTAAATACTTGGCCCCAACCAGTTTCTGGAAAATCGCTGAGCTGTTTGTTGGCCATTGTAGAATCTCCGATCATGAAAATTCTAACTTTTGGGTTTGGATAAGTGAATCCTAATAAAAATAAACTACCTATTGCGAATATCTTTTTCAAGGTTTAAAAATTAATTGTTTCTAATTACAGTTTCTATAAATATACAGCTTTGTCTTCTATTTGGTTGGATTCCATTTGCCATCATAAACCCAGCTATTTGAAGTAATTTCAGGATTGAAATTCAAACTATTCGAATGCCAGGAAAAATCTCCCCCTGTCCTATGACAATTATAGTAAAATACTCTTTTCCCCCATTTTAGTTTAGTATCTGATACCTGATATATATCTGCATTTGCCATATTTTCATCAAATTTGCAGTTAATAAGATAAAACTGAGCTTCGCGATGGAATCTTCCAAGCTTGTAGTCCTTATCTCCTTCAAAACTACAGTTTTTAAATACCGTTTTAGAAGATTCATAATTGGAGCCATCATGCCATATTGCAGCATTTTTATTATGGCAAATAAACCGACAATTTTCTGCCAAAGCCCATCCTCTCGGACAATAAAAATCAACATGACCTTCCATTGTACAGTTTTTAAAATAATAAAGACCCCCTTCAACATCCCAAGGGCTTACAGTATCTCCTCCACCAGCTTGAAAAGTACAATCTATAAATCGCAACCTTGTGGCTCCTGGCATAGACCGAAAAGCAAATTGATGACCGTCTTTTCTAACAATTTTTTTCCCAGAAACTTCATTTTTTTCTCGAGGTAAAACAAACTGCCCTTTTGATGGAATACCTGATTCTCCAGATTCATTTAAACAATCAATAGAAATGTCTTTCTTGGCTTTATAGCCATAATCATTGATAACAGTAATGTTTTCAAAAGTAATATCATGGCCCTTTACATTTATTGTAGCTGCTCCAAAATCATCCGAATTTTCGCAACGCCATTGGTCTCTGGACAAAGTTGTACTTATTATCACTCCTTCCTGAGATTCCCCTTTTAAAGTAAAGAAAGACTTAGTAATAATTAGTTTTTCCTTATAAACTCCATTCTTAATAAAAATGTGGGTATTTTTTATAGAATTGGAATCTAGACTATTCAAAGCTTCTTGAATTGTTAAAAAATTACCACTGCCATCTTTTGCCACTATTTTATCTTTAGGAACAAGGCTTTCCAAAAAAATAAAAAGAAGAATGAAATAATTCATTGGTGAAAATTTAAACTATTTTAAAAAGCATAATTTACTTTCCCCATTTTGCCAACCATAAGGGGTAATCTGTAGCTAAAAGTTTTTTTGGCCAAGTTCCATAATAAGCATACCCAATTCTACGCTCATTTTCTATCTCAGCCAATGTTGGTTTTGGCATTGAATCTCTGCCAGTAAAAAATGGTTTATTTGATTGTAGATCATAAAAACGAGCCCAGATTACTGAGTTAGGATCAGCTACAATAATTCGATCTTTCCCGGAACTTTGATTAGAATCAGAAATATCTTGAACTTTAATACCTGTTATTTTTACATTATCAAGCCATGAAACGGCTGAATTAATTGCATTTTTTATAGCAGGAGTAGGGTTTTCAATACCCATTAAAAAATAACATATTCCAACACTCTCGCTTCCACTAATTGAGGCCAATTCAAAAGCTCTTGCATTTGCTGGTTTTAAACTAATCCTGTCATGCTGAGCACACCATGCAGTCAACTTTCCAGATTGTACATATTGAGTTTTTAAAATACAATCAATGCCTTTTATCATCGCATTTTTTGCTTCTAAAATTAAAGATTTATCTACCACTTCAAAATCATTAAGTCCTTCTGCGGTATATTTAAGTACCCAAAGTACATTTATCATCGCATTGTCATTATAGGTAATGTGTTTTCTATAAGAGCTTGTATCTGGATAAAATTGACCCCATCCTCCTGCAAAATTTTGAGCAGAAAGTAAATATTTTATCCCATTTTCTGCTGATTTTTTATACTCAGGGTTATTTGTTTTTTTAAATATTGTAACTAAGGTTTTGATTTCTAAAGTTGTAGCTTGGTCATCTATACAAGCATCTAATTTGTTTTTTTCAGATTTTAATGTATTTTTCAAAGACTCAGATATAGGAATAGTATAATTTATGGCATTTCCTCCCGGCTGAGGCCAACCTCCATTATTTCGTTGATATAATACTATTCGTTCAGCCACAGAATCTTTCACAAATACAACCGCCGAATTTTCTACTTTTTGATCCTCAGGAATTATATTTTTAGAGGCTTGGCATGATCCAATAAATACAATACAAAAAAGGATAATCAATTTAAGTAGCTTCATATCATTATTTTTAAACAAATAGCTTATAAAATTTAATTACAAATGTTATTTCATCTTTCAAATTTCAATTAATATCCAGGATTTTGTTTTAATTTTCCTTGATAAGCATCTACTGTGGCTTGGTCAAAAGGAAAAAGTTCACTCTTCCCAGTCACAAACAACCTTGCTATAGCTTGATGAAGCTGAACACCATCAATAACATTGGTTGCCAAATGAGCGGTCCAATCAAGTCTCGTCCAACCAGTTGGAGCTGTAGTCAAAGAGGTGGTCTTATAAAAAGAGTTTAAAAACTGAATTTCTTCGCCATTATTTCTCCAGAATAAAAACCTAGGTACATTTGCATAAGGTCCTTTTGAGTCTCTAATTAATTGAATATTGGCCCTTGCCTCTTCAATTTTAGTGGCTAATAAATTCCATCTTATTAAGTCAAATTTACGTATTCCCTCACTTCCAAACTCTAGATACCTTTCGTCAACTATTGCCTTAAAGAATTCTGATTTTGTATTTGGCGTAGTACCTACTTTAGCAGGATTTAATCTAAAAGCCCTTCTTCTAACCTCTTCAAATGCAGCAATTGCCGCAGGAGTTGGATTATTATTTAATTCATTTTCGGCTTCTGCAAACATTAACAAAACATCTGAAAAACGAATCATTGGCCAATTGTAGCCAGGATTCAAAGCGGTTCCTGGAAGTAATGGAACTCTCCAATCTTTTCTAAACTTTCCATCGGTTAATTCGGCCAATCTTCTTGGTGTTTTATTATTATTAGCGGCTATTGCATAGGTAGTTACAGTTACGTCTCTTCTTGTATCTGTTGAATCAAAAGCATAAAAGTAATTAGGTAATACTAATAGTCCTCCTCCTCCTGTTCCAAAACGTGACGCTGCATTAACAGAAGGTCCATTGTAATTGCCCATTCTACTGTCAGAATTAGAGTTTGAACCTCCAGCTCCCACTTCAAAAATTATTTCCCCAAATGGATCATAAACAAAAGAAGTAAGCTTTCTCCAAACATCTTCAAAATTAGGATTTAAAGTATGTTCTCCTCTCTTTGCCAATAAATCAGCACATTCATCTCTTGCAATTTTTATAAATGTTAGATAGTCTGCATTTCTCTCCATTTTACCATTGCTTCTTAAGGCAAAGCCACCTCTAAAAAGTGCAAGTTTAGCACGTAGAGCTTTCACTGCACCCTTAGTTAAGCGCTCATTTCTGGCTACTTCGGTTCTCCAAGGAACCAAGTCTGTGGCAATTTTTAAATCTTCAATTAATTTATTGTAGGTTTCATCACGGTTTGCCTGAGGTATATACAAATCTGTTTGTTTATACGCAGGTATAAATGGAGCTGGCACATCTCCCCAGTTTCGAATAAGTTCAAACATAAACTGTGCCCTTAAAGTTAGCGCTTCACCGTGTAAACGACGTAGCTCTTTTTTTTCGGCATCACTTCCATTAGCATATAAATTCATTAACGGAATCTGTTCCACACACAAATTGGCTTTTTCAATTCCACGATATAACTGAAGAAAAGGATTTCTTAACTCCGCATTTGTCAATAACAATTGATATCTTCCAATTCCTCTTCGCCCATTATCTAAGTTTCCAGAAACTATCATTTCATCAGAGTCATATGGATAATACATATTAATTCTAATTCCATATCCATTATCACCCATGAGTTCGTCGTAAACCCCAATGATTGAATTAGTGGCGTTGGCTACATTGGAGAAAGCATTTGCAATACTTATTTGAGATTTAGGCTGTACCTCCAAATAGTCTCTGCAACTAATAACCAGCACAACTAAACTAGTTGAAATTGTAAGAATACTTATTTTGTTGAATATATTTTTCATTTTGATTTTCGTTGAAATAGTATTAAAATGTTAGATTTATGCCTCCAACCCAGGTTTTTGCACGAGGATATCCGGCAAAATCTACACCTTGAGTTAATGGATCAGAACGGCGTGTGTTAACCTCAGGATCATAGCCACTATAGGAAGTAAATGTAGCCAAATTATTTACCGTACCATAAAATCTAAGTTTTGAAACCCCCACTTTTTTTAAGATCTTTGGAGAGAGTGAATATCCTAAAGTAATGTTATTTACTCTCAAAAATGAACCATCCTCCACAGCCCAAGAATGTAACCAATAACGCTGAACACGTACCGGAGACCAAATGCTAGCATTTTGATTGAGTGCAGCTAACTCAACAGGATCTGTTACAATATTTCCTGCATCATTGCTGTTTTTCCAGCGATTTTCCATAAATTTAAGCATATTCAAACTTGGAAAAGCACCGTCAGTCATCTCAATTTTATTTGCGTTGTATATATCATTTCCGACTACCCAGTTTACGAAAACACTCAAATCAAAATCTTTATATGTTACTTGATTATTCAAACCTCCTAGAAATTTAGGATTTGCATTTCCAATTACAGTTCTATCCTTATCGGCAGTAACAAGACCGTCACCATCTAAATCTTTCCATTTAAGCATGCCTGGCTGGGGTAACCCATATACTGAGTTTATAGCAATACCCGGTTTTAGCGTATAAAACCCCGTTGGAGTAGTGGAGGCTGCATTATAATTAAAGTCTTCAATTTTATAATATCCATCGGTTACAAAACCATACATTAAACCAACGGGATCTCCTACTTTAACTAAGTAATCGTCTGTGCCATCTGATCCTTGCCAACCAGAATTTCGGGTGAGTTGGTTTACTGTTCCTAAGCTAGTCACTTTATTTTTATTCGTTGAAATATTAAAATTTGCATTCCAAGTAAAATTCTTTTTGTTAATTAGAAATGCATTTAGTTGAATTTCTAAACCCTTATTAGTTGTAGAACCTAAATTTCTAATTTGAGAAGAATACCCAGATGTGGGAGGAATAGCCACTGCTAATAATAAATCTTGCCCACTGTTCTGATATGCATCTACGGTTAGTTGATATTTATTGTTGAAAAATGACAAATCCAATCCTAAATTTTGAGAAATATTAGATTCCCATTTTAAATCTTCATTAGCCAATGCAATTGGAGCATAACCTGGCAAAACATTATGGTTTAGGGCATATTCACCAGTTACACCATATAACTGTTGATAGAGTAAATCTCCAATTCTATTATTTCCAGCTACTCCGTATCCCAATCTCACTTTTCCTTCGGTTAAAATTTTCGAATCTTTCATGAATTTTTCATCAGAAAAACGCCAGGCAAAAGTTGCAGATGGGAATACTAAGGCTCCATTATCGTACTTAAATTTGGACGACCTGTCAGACCTCATAGAAAAAGTGGCCAAATACTTATCATTATACGAATAGGTTGCTCTTCCAAATATAGAAAAAAGTCTATTATTCGGCGTTTCGTTTGAGCTAGGACGAGCCTGAGCAGATCCTGTAGGTGGAGAACCAAGTCCCATATTTGCAAGGGCTTGATCAGCTTCAATATCTGAAGGGAAATATCTAGTTTCAATATTGGTGTTTTTTGCAGAGTTATCGAAAATCTCTTGACCAATCAATAGGTTAAAGTCATGCTTTTTGTAAAACTTTTTACTGAATTGTAAGGTATTGCTGTTATTTAAAGTCACTGCATTTTGCTGAAAAATAGATGCGACGGGGAGTGAGGCAAAATTTCGTGCTGTTCCAGTAATTTTACTGAAAAATGCATTGTTTTTTTGGTCGTTGTTGTCTATTCCTACAGTGGATTTGAATGTCAGATTTTTAAGGATAGCATAACTAAAATACCCACTCAAGTTGACAGTTTTAGTGTATGCTTTTCTATATTCGGCTTGTGTCATTAAAATTGGATTTACTAAATTACCGGATGAAATATAGAGATTTTCATCAAAGTCATCTACTTCTGGATTTACTCCAATAAGTAATGGGCGGTATTGTACGGAATGCCGTAATCTATTCGTTGACTTTGTTCCACTTCCCGAAGTACCGGCCCCAGTAATATCTTGATTTGAATATCTAACATTAAAGCCCACTTTAAGCTTATCGCTAGCCTTATGGTCCATTTTAAAAGTGGCCAAATACCTATTAAAACCAGACTCTAATAATACACCTTGCTCATTATTAGCTGTAAGACTGAGATTATAGCTCGTCTTGCTGTTTCCACCGTTAACAATCAAGTTGTGATTTTGATATTGAGCTTGACGCCCAAAAACTTCCTCTTGCCAGTCAATGGCTTGAGTAGATTTATATTGATTTATATTCTCCCAAGTCCCGTACTGACTTGCAAAGCTATTTTCACTTGCCACATCTCCTCTACTTCTTTCATATTGCCAACGCACAAAATCATAAGGACTCATCACTTCCAATTTCTTAAAAATCTCTCTTACACCAACGGACCCGTTATAACTGACAGTGGTTTTACCTCCTTTACCAGATTTTGTGGTTATAATAACTACCCCATTGGCCCCTCTTGCACCATAGATTGCAGTTGAAGAAGCATCTTTTAAAACATCTATGGTCTCAATATCCTGAGGCGAAAGAAATGATAGAGCATTTTCAACCTGTATACCATCTACCACATAAATAGGAGAGTTGTCCTGGGTAATTGAGCCCCCTCCTCTTACTCGGATTTGAATTTCAGCACCTGGTGCTCCATCTGAAGTGGTCACCCTCACCCCAGCAAGCCTGCCAGTAAGAGCTTCTGCAGCGTTAGTTAAAGGAATATCTTTTAATTGTTTAGCTCCAACTGATGAAATCGAGCTTGTTAAATCACGCCTATTAATACTGTTTCCGTAACCAATAGCCACAACTTCATTTAATAATTGCGTA
>DAIQBE010000014.1:0-16962 GCA_036781325.1 Leadbetterella sp.
TGTGTTTCGTTTTTTAAGTTTAAATAGTCACTAGATTTTAGAAACCACCCTACATAAAAAACAATAAAAATTCCAACAATAGACCATTTTATCATAGGTTCAATTTTCATTCTAAATACAAAGGATAACCCAACCAAGAATACCAAAATTCCATAAATTTTATACCTTGCTCCTAAAACACTATCGTACCCGATTATCCAATAATTAAATCTACTAATTACAATTAGAGCCAAAGACCCTACTCCAAAAATAAATATCAATTTTTCGAAATCATATGCTTTAGAAGACCAATTTTTAAGTAAAAAGTATGTACTAAAAATCAAAGTAAAAACTCCGAAGCAGCCAGAGATAGTATACCCCAAATCGTTATAAATAAATCTAAACTGGCCACCTAAAGCAATAAAATATGCCCAAATAAGTTCATAATTGTATTTAAAAAGATTATCAAAAGGACTTATGTTATTTCCATCTCCAGTCTCAGAAATAAAATAAACAAAAATTTGAAATGCAAATAAGCAAAGAATAATAAATCGGTGAGGGTGAATTTTCCTAAAAAATGCATAAAGCATTATTAAAAAAACCGTAACAAAACCTAATGCACTACCAAATGGAACTACCAATAAGCAAAAATAAAAAAGTATTCTAATTAGAATATTTTCCAGACTATTAGCAATTGAAATCAGATAAAATAACAAAATTGAAAGTGAAACTGAAGCCAATTGGTAAGATGCCACATCGTTTCTAAAAAACATTTCCCAACTACAATGACTTAACAAAAGAAAACTAATTAGAACCAAAAAAATGGGATAGTCCCGATACTTTCTAATAAAAACTAATAATATAACAAAAGTATAAATATTAACAAAGTATAAAATACTTTTGAAGTCAATGGTTTTAAAAACACTGAGTGGTATTAGTAATGAAAGTCTGATTAAAAAAGGCCTAGATTCGTTATCTGGAGTTAAAAGAATTAAAACTCTGTGTTTAAAATCATCTGCATTTAAATAGTTATAGAAAAAATCCATAAAAACTCTATGGTCGTCCTCAAACGGAAAATTTAAAGAAAATTTGCTTAAAAACACAAAATGTAGAACAACTGGAATAGAAACAAAAAACCATATCAAAAGGATTTTTAAAGGGTTTTTTTTCTTCATATTATATTAAATCTAGATATTTTTCAATAATTAATTCCTTAGCTTAAAAATTAATTTCTGTTTTCAATAAAGGACTACTCAACAAATTTTTCTAAATTAAACTATCATTTAAACAGTAAAATTCATATTCAAAAATTTTGCAAAAATAGATATTTTTAAATTAATAATGGCAAAACCTATTTTTAAGGCAAAGTGCTTTGCTTATTTTTGCCTTTTTTATTTACATTTGCTAAATTTTCAAATTGCGAATTCTTCTTTTTCATTTGAAATGTTTTCAAGAAAACAAAAGAGTTTTTTATTAAAATATTCCTTTTCCCAAAATATTCGCAATTCAGACAATTGCTTTTTTATATAACCCCTTTAATTATGAGTATTTACTCTAAAATAGCCAACAAAATTAGTACAAAAATTGGCATTCCATTTTTCAGATCCATTTTACCAAATAGTTATTTTTATTCAAGAAAAGGATTTTGTTCTTGCTGTGATTCTAAAACTACTTTTTACTCATTTAATGATTATCTTAGAAGCAATTATGTATGTTTAAACTGCAACTCCTTACCCCGCGAGCGAGCATTAATGCAAGCGATTGAGCGGTTTTATCCCAATTGGAAAGACCTTAACATTCATGAGTCCTCTCCTATTAACAGAGGGGCAAGTGTAAAAATTAGCAAAGGATGCAAAAATTATCTTGCATCTCAGTTCTTTCCAAACCAGCCATTTGGCCAAATGATAAAAAATGTTAGAAACGAAGATTTGGAAAATCAAATGTTTGAAAATGAAACCTTTGATTTGGTAATTACACAAGATGTTTTCGAACATTTAAATGAACCTTCTAAAGCATTTTCAGAAATTCATAGGACCCTAAAAAAGGGTGGCGCTCATATAATGACTGTGCCTATTGAAAATAGATTTGATCCCACAGTTCGCTGGGCCAAATTTAGTGCTGATGGAAAAGTATCCTTTTTGTTTACACCAGAGTACCATGGAAATCCAGTAGACGATGACGGATCCCCAGTTTTTTGGCATTATGGATATGATATTGTGGAAATGATTGAAAAAAGTACAGGAACAAAACCGTATATTCAAACTTGGGAAGACAGAGACAATGGAATAGAAGGTTTGCTAAATGAAATAATAGTAGTAAAAAAAGTTTAAGAATTAAGAAACCTATGACTATTTGAGGTCTTGAGAATATTTAGAATATTGAAATAATATTTTTAAACACATTTTTTAATTATTAAATTTTTATTGAAAAACTTAAATACATTTTAAAATAATCCGTAATAAAGCAATAAACATAGGCAGTATATTTTCAAAATAAATCAACAAATGGAAGACAAACTAATACCATTAAATAGTTATCATGAAAAAATAGGGGGAAAAATGATTCCTTTTGGGGGGTTTATAATGCCCGTTCGATACTCTTCTGACAATGAGGAGCATCGCTGCGTGCGAGAAAATGTGGGAGTTTTCGACGTTTCACATATGGGTGAGTTTTATATTAAAGGCCCAAAAGCTCTTGAATTGATACAAAATATCTCTGCTAATGATGCGAGTGTTCTTATTGATGGAAAAATTCAATACAGCTATTTGCCTAATGAAACCGGAGGAGTAGTAGATGACCTTTTGGTTTATAGAATCAACTCTGAAGAGTATTTTTTAGTCGTAAATGCCTCCAATATTGATAAAGATTGGAATTGGATATCGAAGTACAATATTGATGGGGTTGAAATGCAGAACCTTTCAGATCAAACTTGCCTTTTTGCAATCCAAGGTCCAAAAGCAGTTGAAACTCTTCAAAAACTAACAGCAATAGATTTATCCAAAATTGAATATTATTCTTTTCAAATTGGGGAATTTGCGGGTTTTAAAAATATCATGATTTCAGCGACTGGATATACTGGAGCTGGAGGATTTGAAATCTATTTGCCCAATGAAAATGCAGAAGAAATTTGGAAAAAAATATTTGAAGCTGGTGCAGAATACGATATTAAGCCAATAGGTTTAGGAGCTCGCGACACATTAAGATTAGAAATGGGCTATTGTCTATATGGAAATGACATTACAGATAACACTTCTCCCTTAGAAGCGGGCTTGGGCTGGGTTACAAAATTTAATAAGAACTTTGTAAATAGTGAAAACCTTAAAGCTGAAAAGCTTGCTGGTCTTAAAAACAAATTAGTAGCTATAGAAATGATTGAAAGGGGTATACCTCGAAGCCATTATGATATTTGTAATGCAGAAGGCCAAAGAATAGGTGAAATAACCTCTGGAACTCAATCTCCAACTTTAGGAAAAGGAATTGCAATGGGTTATGTGACTGTAGAAAACTCCAAAACAGGAAATGAAGTTTATATAAAAATTAGAGAAAAACTTATCAAAGCACAAGTAGTAAAACCTCCTTTTGTACAGAAAGGCGTATAAATTTTAAATACAATTAATACTAAATAATTTAAACCATCAATGCTTTAAATACAATGAGACTAAAAGACAAAATTGCAATTATTACAGGAGGCGCAAGGGGTATTGGAAAGGCTGCTGCCGAACTATTTGCTAAAGAAGGAGCAAAAGTTATTATATGGGATTTATTAGAGATAGGCCAAGAAACATCAGATGAAATACAATTAAATGGAGGCGTTTCAGAATTTATGAAAGTTGCCGTTACCGATCCTGATGCTATTCATAACGCCGTTGCATTAGTGTTAGAAAAATACCAAAGAATTGATATTCTTGTAAACAATGCTGGAATAATAAGAGATAAAACGCTATTAAAAATGACCCAAGATGAGTGGCAATCTGTTATTGATGTAAACCTTACTGGGGTTTTCAATTGCACTAAAGCCATTGTGCCATTTATGGTGGAGCAAAAATATGGTAAAATTATTTGTACTTCTTCCATTGTAGGAATAACAGGTAATTTTGGCCAAACCAATTATGTAGCTACAAAAGCTGCTATAATTGGTATGGTAAAAACATGGGCAAAAGAATTTGGCAAATATAATATAACAGCCAATGCTGTGGCACCGGGATTTGTAAAAACTGATATGACAGACATCATGCCTGAAGAAATTAGAAACACTATTGTTGCTGGAATTCCTTCCAAAAGAATGGGCTTACCTATTGATATTGCAAATGCTTATCTATTTTTGGCATCTGAAGAAGCCTCCTACGTAAATGGGCACTGTATTTCAGTAAATGGGGGGGTAGCATAAAACATAGATGACTTTAATTGATAGGGAACTAAGAAGGTTTATTTTTCCTACTTCTTGAAAAATCCTTTTGGATCCTCCTTTCTGTTAAGAAGCTCATTTAATATTTCAGGGTTTATCTCTTTTGGGTTTAGTTCATACCCTTTGTAGAATGTTTCCCAAGCCAAATCTATCTTATTCTCTAAAATCTCAACTAAAGTTAATTGCATATATGCTGTAATATAGCTTGGTTGAATAAATAATGCTTTTTCTAAAAGTTCTCTGGCCTTGGTTATTTCAAACAATGAATTAGGATTTTCTGAAGCCATCTTAAGATATATAGTGGCTAGGTCCACCATTAAAACATGGTTTGGCTCCTTGGATAGCGTTAAGCCGTCATTTAATAATTTTACAGCATTGGAGGAATTACCAGATTGATATTCAATAACGCCTAATCCCCAAAAAACATCAATGTTTTTGTTATTTAAAAGATAAGATAGATTAAAACGGTTAATTGCATTATTCTTATTGCCTTCCTCTAAATATTGCCAAGCCATTTTAGCAAAAAACTCACTTGCTTCAGTTCTTGAATTAAATGACTTATCGCAATCTGATAAAAATATTTGATCTTCAATTTGATGAGACTCAGATTTGTCAAAACCACCAAATAATGGCAAAAAATTTAAATCTACTCCTTTCGGTGCTAATTTGCTAACTATCACTACCTTTTCAGCGCTTTCAATATTCGAATTTTCAAATGATCTATTGGCTTTGGGCTCAATTGAACTTAATTTAGCAGTATTTTGATTTGAATTTATATATATTCTTTTTACACTAAGATCTGACGTTGATTTTGTCTGAGTTTTCAACAAAACTTGCTGAGAATACCCATAAAAACCAGTTAAAAAAAATAGGAATATAAAATTGTTTTTTTTCACAAAAGCTTTACGATTAAATAAAAGCATAGTTCAAACGAAATTATCATTAAATTATTGGGCTATTCTATAAATTATTTGAAAAATTCGTGCCAAAATTTAAAATGATTTCTTAAAAACAAAAAAAAGAGATTCTTCTAAGCAAAAGCCTTTGATTAATATTCAGGTTTTTTCTTACAAAACATATAATTAAGCACTTGTTATTTTGTAGAAAGAACTACTTAAAAAATACTTTATCAGAATTAAACTTTAAATTTGTATAACAAATTAAATTTTAAGATGCTAATAGACAACCACGGTCGCCCAGTAAATTATCTACGATTGGCAGTAACCGACCGTTGTAATCTTCGTTGTTTCTATTGTATGCCACACGAAGGAATAGATTTTCTGCCAAAAAACAATTTGTTAAGCTTCGAGGAAATGTACCGTCTTGTTTCTCTTTTAGCAGAAATGGGTGTTTCTAAGGTTCGAATAACAGGTGGGGAGCCATTTGTGAGAAAAGAACTAATGGACTTTCTTTGGCAAATTTCTAAAATTAAAGGAATTGAAAAAATAAACTTAACTACAAACGGAGTTTTAACAAGTCCATATATTCCTGAACTAAAAAAATTAGGCATCTCTTCCATCAACCTAAGTCTAGATTCTTTAGATAGAAAGCGTTTCTTTGAAATGACGAGAAGAGACGAGCTCCCTAATGTTTTGAAAACATTTGATGCTATTTTGGAAAACAACATCCCTTTAAAAATAAACTCAGTAATGATGGCAGGCAAAAATGAAGAAGACATTTTTAGCTTAGTAGAATTGGCCAGAGAGCATCCTGTGGGAATACGATTTATTGAAGAAATGCCTTTTAATGGTGAAGGAGAAAAACTCGCCTATTTTATGTCTTACAAAAAAATAATGACTAAAATTTCCTCTAAATATTCCGCTATCGAAAAAATAGAAGACGAACCCTTTTCCACATCTTATAATTATAAAATAAAAGATTTTAAAGGTACTGTTGGGGTAATAGCAGCCTTTAGTCGTACGTTTTGTGGTACTTGTAATCGCCTCCGCATCACTCCTACAGGGGATTTTAAGACTTGTCTTTACGATGATGGAGTTATGAACGTTCGTGATATGCTGCGATCTGGAATTAGCAATTTAGAGGTACAGAAGCAAATCCAGTTTGCTATCGGTCGTCGTGCAAAAGATGGCTTCGAGGCCGAATCTCAAAGAAAAACCAAAATTTCAGAGAGTATGACTACAATTGGCGGATGAAAAATACGATGAAAACTCCTTTTAATTTCCTTTAAAATAGTCATACGAAGCTTTGGCTATTTCAGCAATTATCCTTTCGTTAGTTCCAATGTTTTCCTTCGAATTACTTACGAAAACGGCAATTCCAAATTGTTTTCCTTTCGTCAAAGTCACTATTCCGATGTCATTTACAGCGGCTATTTCGCCAGTTTGTTTATTGGTTCCTGAAGTTCCTGTTTTGTGTGCCACTACAATTCCTTTTGGCAATAACCCTTTTAATCTATTGGGTCCAGTAGATGTTTCTAAAAGCAATTTTTGAATAAATAATCTACTTTTAGAAGATAGAATTTTCTCATTGCGTAAAGCTTTTAAAAGCTCAACTGCAGAGTTCGGCGATGAATAATTGTCAAATTGGGGCTCCCAAGAAGCCTGCATAACTGTTTCGTTATGCTTTACTTGCACATCTTTCATTCCTATCTTTTTCAGATAATCGTCAACCATCTTTGGCCCCCCAATGAGGTCAAGTAAAACTTCACATCCTACATTATCACTTTCTGATACGGTTGGTTTCAGAACCTCTGCAAGCGTTAGTTCTACATTTCCTTGCGGGTATTTATTTCGCAAAGGACTATACCATTCGGGCTGCATTCGCTCTTTCGAAATATAAATTTTTTGCGAAAGACTCAATTGGCCCCTGTCCACCAAATCCAAAACAGCCAAAGCAATATGAAGTTTGAAAACACTTTGCATTGGGAAATATTTGTCTTGATTTATTCCAAAAGATTGTTTTGTTGAAAAATCATAAATTGAAACACCAACACTGGCATTTTTGTCTTTTAAAATAGTTTCAATATCTTTTTGTAATGTTTGAGAATAAACATTTATCGAATAAAAAATTAGAAATAAAATTTTCACACATTGCATAAATCAATCAATATAAGGAACAAAATAGTATTTATTTAAAGAATAATTAAGTTTTCAAGGACGCTTATTAAAAATAAATGGCTATATATAAATAAAATATTGCAATTTTCTACAAGCAAAATTTTATGTAATTTTTGAAGTCAAACTAAGTTTTCCCCTAAGGAGTTAATATCTTTTAAGTTTATTCTTTTTAATATTTAAAAAAATCCCACCAATTACTTAGCAGGATTTTCAGATATTAATTCGTACTTATAAATCAGATCATTCCTTTTTTCAAAAGATATTCTGCTATTTGAACCGCATTAGTGGCAGCACCTTTACGTAGGTTGTCAGCTACACACCAGAGGTTTAACGTTTTCTCTTGAGACTCGTCTCTACGAATACGCCCAACAAAAACTTCGTCTTTCCCATGAGCAGTAATGGGCATTGGGTAAAGAAAATTGGCAGGGTCGTCTTGTACAATTACCCCCTCGGTCGCTGCTAAAAGTTGGCGAACAGTAACCAAATCAAAATCGTTCTCAAACTCAATATTTACTGCCTCAGAGTGACCTCCAATAGTTGGAATACGCACCGTAGTTGCCGTAACTTTGATGCTATCGTCTCCCATTATTTTGTTGGTCTCCTTTATCATCTTCATTTCTTCTTTGGTATACCCGTTTTCAAGAAATACATCGATGTGAGGCAATACATTTAAATCAATTTTGTGCGGATATACTTTAGGAACACTTTCATCACCTGACCTTTCAGCAAAAAGTTGATCTACTGCAGCCTTTCCGGTACCTGTAACTGATTGGTAAGTAGAAACTACCACGCGCTTGATTTTATATTTTTCATGCAATGGCTTCATCACCACCACCATCTGAATAGTAGAACAGTTAGGATTCGCGATGATTTTGTCTTCTGCGGTCAAAACATCGGCATTTACTTCCGGTACAACCAATTTCTTGGTAGGATCCATTCGCCAAGCAGATGAATTGTCGATTACCGTAATACCTGCCTCCGCAAATTTGGGAGCCATTTCAAGCGAGGTGCCTCCTCCAGCAGAGAAAATAGCCACATTTGGTTTCATTTTGATGGCTTCGTCGTAACCAACTACAACAAATTTTTCACCCTTAAAACTGATTTCTTTTCCAATACTTCTCTCCGAAGCAACTGGAATAATTTCTGAAACTGGGAAATTTCTTTCCGCTAATACTTTCAAGATTTCGCCACCCACTAGACCGGTAGCTCCTACTACTGCAACTTTCATGATAATTGTTCTTATCCCCCGACCCATGGCAGGATATTTAAATTATTGATAAAGAGAGAGGTCTATTCTCTTTTTTGTTGAATTTGTCTTAAATGGATTGATGGGTGTAATTGGGCTCCAAAATTAAGTAAAAGTTTTTTAAAAATAGTAGCTTTCTTGAAATAGTACAAAATTTGAGCCGAATTGGATGAAAATCTCTTCCATTTAGAAAATAGGCTTCCAAAAACCAAAGAAAGTTCTACAAGTTATTACTGCGAAAACACTTCTATTAATTAAAAAATATCAATCCTATTTAATACTCAAAAAATGGTAACTAATTAATAATTTAAATTCTAAAAATAAAAATTTCACCAAGCCCAAACTCTGTTGGGTGTAATGCAAAAATTCATTTTAACATCGAATGTGTCTATATCTTCTATCAAATCAATTGGTTCAAAAAGTGAAAGGCCAACTATAATGGTGTCTTTAGTTGCATGTAGCAGAAACCGATCATAATATCCTTTGCCATACCCTACTCGATTCCCTTTTTTATCAAATGCCAGCAAGGGTACAAAAATCAGGATGTCTTCCTTTTCATATTTTTTAAAAAACGCATTGGAATCTAAAGCTTCACTTAATTCTATTGGTTCATTTATTCCCCATTGGTTGGCTTTTAAATTAGTGCTTAATTCATATTTTGAATGCAATAATTCCCCATTTTCTAAACTTTTGCTAATGAATATGTCAGGAGCAAAATCTTTTCTTAAGGTGTTAATTATAGTATAAGTATCAGGTTCATTTTTGGTTTTTATGGGCAAAAATATATGGATAGGTGAATACCGATGCATCATTAATCGACTAAAAATCAAATCATGAATCTTTACACCTTTTGATTTTAATTCCGCCTCAGACAATTCGGCTCTACGCTTTTTATATAGAATTCGTGCTTCAGATTTTTTCATGTATAGGAACACTAAAAAGTATAAATGGTAAATACCTCCCCTAAGTGATAGATTTCAGCTGCTCTTTGGGGCAATTCTATAAAACCATTAGCCTCGCTAAGGTTGATAAAATCACCAGAACCCTGATGGGAAAGTGGGTATGCCATTAAAGTTCCGTCTTCATTTTTAAGCTTTACTTGTAAAAAGTAACTTAAAGTGGATTTGAAACACACTTCCTCGGCCAAAATCGCTTTAGAAACAACTATTTTTGACCCTAAACAGTGTTGAATCCATGGCAAGACATATCTTAAAGTACACATAAACGTGGAAACTGGATTACCTGGCAAAGCAAATACTAAAGTGTTATCTCTTCTTCCAAACCACATAGGCTTACCTGGCTTTTGGGATATTTTGTGGAAGAGTTGCTTTACTCCACTTTTTGCTAATGCCTCTGGGATAAAATCCTTTTTCCCCATAGAAACACCTCCTGACAAAATTACTACTTGGTAGTTTTCAACGGCTTTTTGAATGGTATCAACCGTTTTTTCTAAATTATCGCTACAATGCTCATGATCAGCCACTATACCCAAAGTGGATAACAAGCCTTGAATGGCAAAAACATTTGATCCTCGAATTTGGTGTGGTAAGGGCACTTCATTAATGGAAATCAATTCGTCTCCAGAAGAAACCAGGGCCACTTTTGGTAATTTCTTGACTAAAACCTTAGATTTCCCAATTGTGGCAGCAATTGCCAAGTCACCAGCATTTATTTTCTTCCCAGATTTTACGATAATCGCTCCGTTTTCACAATCAGTCCCTCGCTTATGTACATTTTGACCTTTTTTTATCTCTACCAAAACTTTTGCTTGATTTTCTAAAATCTCCAAATCTTCATACCGAATTACGGTATCTGCATTTTTTGGCAAAAAAGCTCCCGTCATTACTTCCAAGCAAGCCATATTCTCGCTAAGTTGCATTTGTACATCACCCGCGGCTTGTAAACCCTCGATTTTGAAATTCCTTTTACCATGTAAAAATGCCTCGAAATTTATGGCAATACCATCCATTGTGACCCTGTCGAAAGGAGGGAAATCACGATCAGCTTTCAAATCTTCAGCCAAAACTCTTCCTAGTGACTTAACAATATCAACTTCCTCTATTCCAAAATCAATACTTTGGTTAAAAATTATTTCGGTAGCCTGTTCAACAGTTATTAAATTCATATTTTCAATTAAAAAACATGGCTTGATCTCTGTCATT
Source organism: Leadbetterella sp. (assembly GCA_036781325.1). Classification (GTDB taxonomy): domain Bacteria; phylum Bacteroidota; class Bacteroidia; order Cytophagales; family Spirosomataceae; genus Leadbetterella. The sequence goes on from DAIQBE010000014.1 coordinate 10,870, forward strand.
TATAGGCAGAGCTCTCTTTCTGAGCGATCCTCCTGAGCGGTTTGAAAAAACAGCCTTAATTTCGGATACAATAGACAATGCAATTTCTTCTGGAGTTTGAGCTCCGAGATCTAAACCAACGGGAGCGTAAATTTTATCTAAAAATTGCGGTTCAATTGAATGACCTGCGGTCAAAAGCTCATTAATTATTCTTTCAGACCTCACTTTCGGCCCTAGCATCCCAATATACTTTGCTTTGCAGTTTTTAATTTTCAACAAATTCATTTTATCAGTTTCTAATGAATGTGACATAAGAATAATTGCTGAATTTTCTTCTAAATTATCCACATCAAAATCATCATTAGCTATACAAGCACCTCTTTCCATAGATTTGACTTTTGAAGGCTCTGCCACTATATTGATGTTCCAAGAAAGTTCTTTTATTAGACTAATTAAGGGATACAAATCGTATTGATGCCCCATTAAAAAGACATGAATAGGTTTGGGAATTAATTCAACAAAAAGCTGAAGGCCGTTTTTGAAAACCATATTCTTCGATTTTTCTAAACTTTGAATAGAAGTTATAAAAGAAAAAACATCCAAATATTCTCCCAATTGGTATAAGACCTTTTCGTCTTTTAACGAAATAACTCTCCCCCACAAAATAGAGCTTTCAGGCGTTTTACATACCGTTATAGCCACTTTTTTGTGCTCGTGCGAAGTGCTAATTTTAATCAATTGCTCTACTGGATTAAAAAAATCCAAAAAATCTATCGGTACAAAAATCACTTCAATAATACCGTTACATCCTAGGCCCACTCCTATTTGATGGTCATCGTCTTTTGTAGTATCATAGCATATTAAGCTTGGCGATTTTTTCAAAATGGCAACTTTTGCTCGCTTTAAGGCATCTCCCTCTAAACAGCCCCCGCTTATTCCTCCAACCCAGGTTCCGTCATCACAAACCAACATTCTTGCACCCGTGCGGCGATACGACGAACCCTCAACCCGCACCACCGTTACCAAAGCCGCAGAAATGTGGTTGGTTTCTTTAATATGGGCGTATTTTTCAAAAATATTCTTTAATTCTTTCATAATTCCATGCCAATTTCTGAATTTTTTTTGACTGAACGTAAAAATTGTTCACTTTTGTTGCAGGGAAAATTTAATTGGTTGAAAACTAAATGGCGAAAAGGCCATAGTTTTCAATTATACCATCTTACATATATGACCGAAATTCTTGCTCAATATTGGCAAATTATACTTCTATTTTTTTTAATCGCTCTTTTGTATTCTTCGGTTGGTTTTGGAGGAGGTTCTAGCTATTTAGCTATTTTAACACTTTATGACTTAAAATTTGGATTTTTACGAGTAGTTTCCTTACTATGTAACATAGTAGTAGTGAGTAATGGTAGTTTTCAATTTTTCAGAAAAGGTTTTTTAGACTTTAAAAAAATGATTCCTTTGGTTTTAGCATCTGTGCCAATGGCATTTTTAGGTGGTAAAATGCCTATAAAAGAACAAACTTTTTTCATAATATTGGGTATAACATTGCTTATTGCGGCGATAACGCTTTGGTTTCAAGGAACAATACCTAAAATTTCCACCATCCAAAAAACGGATAAATTATGGGTAAACCTAACGATTGGTGGTTTTATTGGACTCATTTCAGGGCTTGTTGGTATTGGTGGTGGAATATTTCTTTCTCCGCTTTTGTATTTTTTGAAATGGGATGAGCCAAAAAAAATTGCCGCTACAGCTAGTTTTTTTATATTAGTAAACTCAATTGCTGGGCTTTTGGGTCAAATGAATGCTTCCTTTTTTGAAATGAATTGGCTTTTGGTTTTTTTCTTAATGGCTTCTGTTGCAGTGGGTGGATTAATCGGCAGTTATTTGGGTACACAAAAGCTATCTTCCACAATTATTAGAAAAGCGACCGCCGTTCTTATAGGTTATGTGAGCTATACTATTTTATCTAAATATCTTTGATAATCGAATGAAAATAAGAGTGTTGTGTTTCGGAATAACAAAAGAGCTTTTGGGAGGTTTTGAGCAAAGTTTTGAATTGGCAAATGGTTCAAAAGTGATCGATCTAAAGCAGATATTACTCTCAAAAAACCAGACATTTGGAAAACTTGCTTCCCTTAGAATTGCTATTAACGAAGAATATTGCCAGGATGAAACAGAAATTTATGAAAACGACGAAGTGGTTTTGATTCCGCCTGTAAGTGGTGGGTAAATTTAGGTTCTTTATTTTTCGATATCGAAGATTAATTTGATTGCAATTTTTCAAAAACTCTGTGAAAAAATTGGCGAACAAATGGCTGAAATATTAGCAATCCGAGAGTTAAATTTGCTTACAACTTCAATGAAATTACAATAAATTATGAAGAATAAAAACATACAAATTAAACTTACTGAAGAGACTTTAGATCTTTCAGAATGCGTAAATTTTGTAAGCTCAGACAGTGTAGGAGGAATTGTCAATTTTATAGGAACTGTACGAAATCAAACCAAAGGCAAAACCGTACTTCGCCTAGATTTTGAGGCCTATGAGCCAATGGCCGTTTCCGAAATGCGAAAAATTGCAGAAAAAGCCCTGGAAAAATTCGATATTCAAAAAATAGTAATTCACCATAGAATCGGCGTCTTAAAAATCAGTGAAGTTCCAGTAATTATTTCAGTTTCTTCTTCTCATAGAAATGCAGCTTTTGAAGCCTGCCAATTTGCCATAGATACGCTAAAAGAAACGGTTCCCATCTGGAAAAAAGAACACTTTGAAGATGGCGAAATATGGGTAAGTGCCAATCCGTAACCTATTTATATCTAATTTAGGACATTCTAATCATCTCATGTCTTACAGATAATCTTTTAGATTTTCACTAATCCGCCTGTTTTCACTGATTTGTATATTGCCTCTACAATGGTAATGTCTCTTAATCCTTCCTCCCCAGGCACAATGAAAGGTTTGTTTTGTAAAATAGCTTGGGCATCTTCATCCATTTGTTTGGGTTGTTGACTAGAAAGTGGGAAATTTATTAGTGTTCCGTCCGACATACTTCCACTATTATTCCCATATCCACTTTGTGGTTCCATTTTAAGCCACCCTTTTTCGTAGTTTACTTGCAGGTGATTCATATTTATTCCAAAACTCGACTGACAAGCAGCCCTAGCCCCGGAAGGAAATTCTAATTGAAACATCATAGTTTCTTCCACTTCTTTATAAATCTCAGGACGTGTAGTAGAAGCTTGAGCAATTACATTGATTGGCTCTTCACCAGCGGCCATTCGAGCTCCTTGTAAAGCATACACACCCATGTCGCCCATTACTCCTCCACCCATTGCTTTACTTTGTTTCCAATGTGTAGTACGGCCATCAAAATAACCAGCAGCAGAATTTATCATTTTTGGCTTACCAAAAGGACGTTCTTTTGCTACTTTCATTACTTGCTGCAAGTTAGGATCGTGTTGACAACGGTAGCCAATTGAAAGGCCCACTTTGTTTTTCTTGCATGCTTCAATCATTGCTAAGCAGTCTGAAATTGAAGGAGCCATAGGTTTTTCGCACCAAATTTGTTTACCTGTAGCAGCTCCTCTTACGACAAACTCCCTATGCATTGAAGGAGGCAGTATCACATAAATAATATCAATGTCCGGATTATTTGCAATTTGATCAAAGTTTTTATAATCATAAATATTTTTGTCTGATAGGCCATACTTGTTTTTCCATAATTCTACTTTAGATGCGGTACCAGTTACTATACCTTTAAGTTCACAGAACTCTGTTTTTAGAAGCGAGGGTGCAATTAAATCTGTGCTGTAATAGCCCAATCCTACCAATGCCACTCCTAATTTGGTTTTTTTAGCCTGTGTGGCTTTAAGCAAAACATGGGGTGAAAAAACGGCCGAGGCTGCTAGTATACCTGTGTTTTTTAAGAATTCAATTCGTTTCATTTTCTAAAATTTAAATGGGAAAAAGATTACATTTTCAAATCTAAACCTTTTAGTTTTACTTTTGAAATATTACTATTAAATTTAATTTATAAATTCTTTTTATCATTTAATTGCTGGCTTCCGGTAATTAATTTTGCCATTCAAATAGCCACTACTTGGTTAAAATCTTACAATTTCTAATTTTTAACTTATAAAAAAATTAAAGAAAATATTTTCAATTAAAAAACTTTTTTTACCTTGATCTTACAAATTAAGAAATAAGGAATAATGCAAGAATTGACAGGCAAAATATTGATTGCAGAACCGTTTTTGGGAGATCCAAATTTTGAGAGAAGCGTTGTGTTGGTATGTGAACATAGCGATTTTGGATCATTTGGTTTGGTGCTAAACCAAGCCACAAAAAGTGTGCTTTCAGACGTAATTGAAGATTTCTATTTCGATTTTCCCCTTTTTATTGGAGGTCCTGTAGAGCAAAACACCTTACATTATGTACATAGACTTGGAAAGCTAATTGAAGATTCAGTGGACCTTGGAAATGGATTATATTGGGCCGGGGATTTTGAATCTATAAAAAGTTTAATCAACATTGGTACTATTAAAAGTGAAGACATTCGATTCTTTTTGGGTTATTCTGGCTGGGGAGCTGGCCAAATGGAAGGAGAATTGGCACAAAACACTTGGATTGTTTCTGAAATTAATGATGAACAGCTTTTTGATCAAAATGAGCAACAATTTTGGAGACAAGTATTGAAAAGAATGGGTGGGGATTTTAAAGTTTTATCAAATTATCCAATTGACCCAAGGCTAAATTAAAAGCCCATAATAAGAATGTTTTTAGTTTTGATACCGTATAATTTTTTTTTCTAAAGGCCCTTCATTATATTTGAGTAACATTCAAAAAAGTGAAATTGACTTTAATCCCTATGAAATTTCTTAAATCTTTATTCATAATAGGCTTTTCTTTTGCTTCCTGCCAAAATAGTGATTCAAGTAAAAAATCTGCTATTTCTAAAGACTCAACAAGTGAAAAATTTGATTCTATAATTTACCCCTCTAACCTTCAGGCTGATTCTTTTCCTAATGGTGAAATCATAAACGAAAGAGGCCTTTTAAAAGAAATTGAAGATTCAGGCTATCCCTTTTATAATTTAGTGATTGAATTTCCTGAAAGAAAATTCGAGGAGAGTTTTAATCTTAATATGGAGGAAATAAAAGATTTAAATTCAGGAAAACTAATGACATTAAAAAATAAATACATCAATTTCTCTTATACAAGTGAGGTTAAAAACTCATTATTAGATATTCAAGTTAAAGGAAATTCTATTTTTGATACCGATGTAGTTGCCTTAAATGAAGAAACAAATAAAGTTACTGGTATTTTAGGTGGAGCCGAAGAAATTACTTTAGGAGACTTGCCGGGTAATGTTACAATTACAAATAAGAAGGGGGAAGTTTTCGAATTTAATTTCTATATTACTGAAAGCATGGTTTTTCAAAACGGGAAAACCGTTACAGCTTTTTTTGAGGAACGAACCATAAATGAGATAAAAAGCCTTAGTCAAATTAAAAACTAATTTTTAAATAAAAATAAACTATGAAAATCAAATTATTCGGACTCTTAATTTTCGCTACTTTGTGTTCTTTTAATCTCGACAATATTTATGTTTGGGAAAAATATAAAATACAAATTACTGTTCCAGATGATTTTAAAGTAACTAAAAATACCAATGAAGACTTTGAAATGGTAGGCGATGGGATGGAACTTTCAATAGGAATTTTTGAAGGGAGTATTTCGCTAGATGATTTGGAGGAGGCAACAATTGCAGGCGCCAAAGCCATTAAAATGACTGAAATAGACCAAGCACATGAAACAAAAATCAATCAGCTAGAGGGCTTCTTTGTAGAAGGATTTTTAGATGGAGATCGGGTGATGTTTGCTGGATTATTAGACCCTAGAACCAAAACAAATATGTTTGTAGCAATTACATTTGCTGATGACGATAAAAATGCTGAAGAAGAAGCATTTAAAATATTAAATAGTTTAAAAAGATTAAGATAAGTTAGTACCCTTTTTTAAAATTTAGGTTTAAACACATTTTGATAAATTCTCAAACAAAATTTTATAAACCTAAATTTTAAACTTGAATATTTTAAAAATTT
>DAIQBE010000015.1:0-791 GCA_036781325.1 Leadbetterella sp.
GATATCCAAATGGAATATATATTGATAGCCAAAGAGGAGATGCAAAAGGAAATGCTGACAAAGGAGATATTAAATTAAATAATGTAATCTTGGCTGGTGTTGAATCTTGGGGAAGTAACGGATGGGGACAAGGATTTGCTACATTACCAAGAGGATTCGCTTTTAGTGATATTGAGCAAAACGCTACATTAACACCATTTACCATTGGTCTTTTGAAACCAACGGACTGGTTCCTTGCACAAACTGGAAACAAATCTTACGCAACTACGGCCAAAACTGGCGTAAGCGCTACATTGTGGGGATCTGGAGCACCAGTTTTCACAATTACCCCAGGGCAAACAGAATCTTTGATTGGGCCTGTTTTACCGACAACATTACCTGCATTTTTTGATAGAACTGATTTTTCAGGTGCATTTAAAGATGTTGATTGGACAAAAGGTTGGGCAGAATTTAATCCTCAATCGGTAATTTATATTAAATAATTGAATTTCAGGATTTTCCATTAAAGTATAATGGAAAGTCCTTTTTTTAATATGAAAACCATTATCATTTGCTTTTTTGCTATTTCGTTTTTTCTTTCTTGCAAACCATCCGGTGATATAAATAGTCATTTTAGTGAAAAGGAAGCGGATAGCTTATTGACAAATATTATTATTTTCACCTATCAAAAAGCCCCTTATTCAAACAGCCAAACAAAGTTTAATCCGGAGTTTAGAAAGTTTTATTTGTCACAAGTCAAAAATTTTAAAATAGAGCAGATTACCGTTTTGGAAGATAGTACTTATTTGTTT
>DAIQBE010000015.1:801-16917 GCA_036781325.1 Leadbetterella sp.
GACGAGACCTGTAGGTAGCACAAATCAATTTAAAAGAGGTGTCATTGGCAAGTTTAAGTTAAGAAAGGGCTCATTTATGCCTATAGATTATGAAGAAATAGTGAATACGCCCCATTTAAAAGAAGATATTGTTAAGGAGCGAGGTAGTTTTCTGTTTAGAGAATATAGCAAAAATCGAAGTTTAGATAAATATTTAGGAATGACTCATTATGTTGAGTGGCCGGACTCAAGTTTGGTTTATGATAAAAAAGTACATGAATGGGTAAATCCTAAAAACTTGTCAAAAGGATTATAAAGACTTTGGATTCAAGTTTTTATACTTGATTCATATTGGTAAAAATCGCAAAAAAACCCAGCATTGCAGGGTTTTTTTGTTTTTTAGCATGCGATGAATAAAAATTTATTGCTTTATTTTATCTTTAAAAATCTTCATAAATTTTTCTACTTTTGGTTTCACCACCATGTTGCAATACGGATTATGTCCGTTTTGGTTAAAGTAGTTCTGATGGTAGTCTTCCGCTACATAAAAATCGGTGATGGGCTCTAATAAAGTTACAATTTTGTTAGAATATGCTCCAGAAGTGTCTAATTCCTTTATAATTTTATCAGCAATTTCTTTTTGCTCCGGAGAATGATAGAATATAGAGGAACGGTATTGTGTTCCTTCGTCAGCCCCTTGTCTGTTTAATGTGGTAGGGTCATGTGTTTTGAAAAACACTTCTAATAGCTGCTTAAATGTAATTTTATTTGAATTATAAACTATTTGAATAACCTCCGCATGGCCAGTATCACCTTCACACACTTGTTTGTATGTTGGATTCTTGATTTTTCCTCCTGCATATCCCGATTTTACATCCATCACTCCCTCTAATTGCTGAAAGATTGCTTCCACACACCAAAAGCATCCAGCCGCTAAAGTTGCTACTTCTTTTTTTTCTAAAATTTCCATATTCGATTTCCTTGTTTTTTCTTAAACATCATTTTCAACCTTAATTGTTTCAAAATAAAACATATTTAATTTAAAGCAAATGGCTTCTTTTTTATTAGCATTTGAATTATACAGTTATTAGAAGTTTAGGAAATCTTAAAATAATAAGTCCACTACTTTGTCTAAATTGTTTTTTTCAAAAAAATAGGTATGAATATCAAGTCCATCACCTTTCTCATCTACTTTTGTATAATCGCCGTTTTCCTTAAGTTGGTAAGAGTTTAACGTGTCGTTCAGATTTACTTCAAGAATGTGAATTAATTGTTTTTTGATATCTTCATTTATAAATTCAAATAATGATTCTATTCGTTTGTCAAAACTTCTCACCATAATGTCTGCGCTGCCGCCAAACACGCGAGGTTGGCCATCATTATGAAAATAGAAAATTCGAGCATGTTCCAAAAAATTTCCAACGATAGATCTTACCTTAATGTTTTCACTTAAATTCTTTCTTCCTGGTCTTAAACAGCAAATTCCTCTTACGATTAATTCAATTTTTACTCCTTTTTGAGACGCTTTATATAATTCTTCAATGATTTCTCGGTCTTCTAAAGAGTTTACTTTCAAGCAAATACCTGCAATTTTTCCTTCTTGTGCATTTTTGGCTTCATTTCTAATTAAATTAATTAAAGCATTTCGCATGTTTTTGGGAGAAGTAATTAGATTTTTGTAGCTAGATGGCTGAGAATGGCCGGTAATTACATTAAAAAATTCAGCTATATCTTTTGTATAATCTTCATTTGCCGTTAGTAGGCCTATGTCAGTATAGAGCTTGGAAGTTTCTTCATTATAGTTTCCACTGGCCAAATGAGCATATTGTACTACTTTAGTGTCTTCCTTCCTTACTATAAGCATTAATTTGGTATGGGTTTTTAAAGAGCCAATACCATAAATCACAAAGCAACCTGCCTTTTGAAGTTTCTCGGCCTCTCTTATATTGTTTTCTTCATCAAATCTCGCTTTTATTTCAAAAAGGGCTGAAACGTGTTTTCCGTTTTCTGCGGCTTTAAGCAATGCAGCAGTTATTCTAGATCTTTTGGCCAATCTATAAATAGTAAGTTTTATTGCCAACACATTTGGATCCTCAGCTGCTCGTTCTATAAGCTGTAGAACAGGTTCAAAGTTGTTATACGGATGATGTAAAAGAATGTCATTTTCTTTAATGGCATCAAAAATGTTAAGGTCTCTGTTAAAATTTTTTGGTGGAATTGATGTGCCAATACTAGGCATTTCGTCTTTAAACTCAGGGTGGTTTACAATCTGAAACAACCTGGTATAGTCCATGAGTTCTTGATTTACATGGATATTATATTTATCAATTTCCCACTTTTTTATAAGGATATCCATCATCCATTTTGAAGGATTGTTTTCTATTACCATTGCAACAATTCTGGCAGCTTGTCGACTTCTAATTTTTTCTTTTACTTCTACCACGAAGTCAGCATCTACATCGTCGTTTTCATCTAAAGTAAAGTCGCCATTTCTAATGATTCGAAATAAGTCAATGGACTCTATCGATACATTTTTATAAAGTTTATGAATTTGGTTTCTTACAATTTGCTCTATGGGTAAAAAATCCACAAACTTTTCAGTTTCAAATTCGTAAAATTTTGGGATATTAGCTGGAATTTGAACAAACGAAAGTTTTTTGTTTTCTTCGTATTCTGAGAATAGGGAAGTCTGTGTATCGAAAGTAACAATACCTAGAATCAAACTTTTTAGTAATAATATTGGAAAGACATGCGTGTGGTCATATACCATTGGTGTTAGCATTGGATATATAGTGTTGTCAAAATAGTCTTCGACTTCTGCCAGTTGTTGCGTATTTAGATCTTCATATTTTATTATTCTAAAGCCATTTTCTTCGAAATGGGGTTTAAGTTCTTCTCTAAATATTTTGTTGCGTTCATCGATAAACTTCTTAATTGTGTTTAGAAGTACCTTTCTGAACTGTACTTCTTTTAAGCCTGAATAATCAATTCTTTCTCTGTTAAAATCCAGATAATTGTATAAACTACCGACACGCACAGTAATAAATTCGTCCAGATTGGATGCAGTAATGGCCAAAAATTTAAACTTTTCAAATATATTTAAAGTGGGTTTTCTAACTTGATCTAAAACCCGTTCGTTAAATTTCATCCAACTTAAATCTCTACTAATTAATGGGGATTTATCAATATTAATATCTGATTTTTGAGATTTTTGCTCTGGTCTAAAGATATATTCACTTTCCTTAATATTTAAATCAGGTAAGTTTTTGGAATTGACAATTGGGCCACTTGTTGAACCAGTTTCACTCATTATAGCTCTTGTGTTGTTTATAAAATATTTAATTCTTGAAAGCACGGTAAGTTCGGAAATGCGAAGTTCGAAATTTATTGATGATACACAAAATGATGTGTATTAATTTTTAAATGTCTATGAATTCATTCTCAAGTTCATAGAATTATAATAGTTTTCTTTTAGAAATATTGTTTGATTTCCAGATTAAATTTTGATTAGTTTTAAACAGGTGGCCTTTGGTATTTGAAATTACAGTAATTAAGGGCCATAATGTGTTAAAAACAAAAAAACCTCTTCTCACTTTGAAAAGAGGTTCTGTTCTTATTTATTTTTTTATTTTAAAGTTGCTACAGCAGTTTTTATTCTAGATATTGCTTCTTTTAAAGACTCTTCAGAAGCTGCCGTTGATATTCTAATACAGTTTGGGGCTCCAAAACTTGTACCAGAAACGGTTGCAACAAATGCTTTTTCCAGTAACCATAATGATAAATCATCGGAGTTGTTAATAATTGTTTCCCCATCTGTAGTACCAAAATAAGCACTTATATCTGGGAAGGCGTAAAATGCTCCTTCCGGTACATTAACTTTAAATCCTGGAATTTGTTTTAATAGGCTTATAACTAAATCTCTGCGTAAAAGATAAGCTCTTTTCATAGTTGCAGGGGCAGTCATGTCGTTCCAAGCTACCACGGATGCTCTTTGAGCAATATGATTAGTTCCTGATGTTACTTGTCCTTGAAGTTTTTCGATACCATCAACAATCCATTTTGCTGCCCCTATAAAGCCTATTCTCCATCCTGTCATAGCAAAGCCTTTTGCCATGCCATTAACTGTTATTACTCTATTTTTAATGGATGGAATAGAACCAATGCTAAAATGTCCCTCCTCTCTGAAATTAATATATTCATAAATTTCATCCGCTAAAACAAAGATATTCGGATATTTTTCTACTACTTTGGCTATTGCCCTTAGCTCTGCTTCGCTATAAACTGAGCCTGTTGGGTTATTAGGAGATGCGAACATTACCACCTTGGTTTTGTCTGTAATAGCGGCTTCAAATTGTTCAGATGTTACTTTAAAATCATTTTCAAACGCCCCTTCCACTATCACAGAGGTGCCTTCTGCTAGTTTTACTAGTTCTGAATAGGAAACCCAGTAGGGTGCAAAAATTATAACTTCATCTCCCGGATTTACCATTACCGCCAAGGCATTAGCCAAGGAATGTTTCGCTCCAGTAGAAACAATTACATTTTCAGCTTTCCACTCTAGATGATTATCTCTATTAAATTTTTCTGCAATTACTTTTCTTAGTTCAGGAATGCCTGCAACTGGAGTGTAAGAGTGAAAACCTTGGTCAATGGCATCTTTGGCTGCATCACAAATATGCTTGGGTGTTTTAAAATCAGGTTCGCCAATCGATAAATTGATGACTTTATGGCCCAATGCGGCAAGTTCTCTCGATTTTTTTGACATTGCTAGCGTAGCAGATTCTTCCAGATTGTTAATTCTGTCAGCGAGCAAATTTTCGGTTTCAACCATTACAGACATTTTATTAATATTTAAATTCCAACTTAATGATCACCCATTCCAATCAGGCATGGCTTTGTAAATCGGGTGCAAAATTACTAACTATTAAAATCAATCGCATTATTTTATTCGTTTTTTTAAAATAATTTTAGATTTTGTATTTGTGACATCTTTATTTATATTTTTTGTTGCTACAGGAAGTTAAAAGATTATTCATGATACCACTGGCTTTTAATACAGTTAAATTAATAAATAGGGCTATTATAAAAGTAAGAAACGCTGAGAGTTTTATTTTTTAATTCTAATTAAAGGCAAAAAAGCATTTAGAAATTTTTGGATTTTAAATTCCAAATTGTTTTATTTGTTTAAAATTAACCAAATGGTTAAACCAACTAGATAATTTTAATGACTGTAGTTTTAAATACCGAAGAAAAAATACTTTTAGCCGCCGAAGAAATATTTGTTTTGAATGGTTATGATGGATCTAGAATGCAAGCCATAGCCGATAAAGCAAACATCAATAAAGCTATGCTACATTATTATTTTAGGTCAAAAGAAAAACTTTTTGAGCGGATTTTTGAAGAAAAAGTGCTTCATTTTTTTCCTAAAATTGAGGAAGACATGGTACACTTAAATACGTTTTTAGAAAAAGCAGATTTATTTATAGAACGATATATTCATCTAATTAATCAATATCCTTACATCCCATTTTTTGTCGTAAATACCATAAATAAGCCGAATAGTCAAGGTTTTATAGAAAAATTGCCTCTTAGTTTGAAACGAAGCCTTTTGGCGTCCTTATATGCAGACATAGAGAAAGGATTGATTAAAGATATTCAGCCATTTCAGTTTATTATGAGTTTATTGGGTATGTGTGCTTTCCCCTATTTAATGGCTCCAATTTTTAAACATTCATTTAGATTCAATGATGCTGAATTTTCAGATTTAATGATTTTGAGAATAGCCGAACTTAAAAGATATATCAGATTTATACTATTGCCCTAATGATATGAAAAAAGTAATTTTTGGTTTTGTGTTTTTGATTTCAAATGCTTGTTTTTCACAAAGTATAAAATTGTCTGACCTTTTGCTAAAGGCCAGTAATTATAATTCTCAAGCTTCTGTTTTGACTTTTGTTAAACAAGCTACTCAGCAACAGCTTAAACAGTTGAATAGTGGATATCTACCTCAGGCTGGTTTAAATGCTCAAGGAACCTGGCAGTCCGAGGTAACTAGTATAGCCATAAAATTACCAAACGTTGAAATTCTTCCTCCACCAAAAGACCAATATAAAATTACCTTAGATGTAAATCAAAATATTTGGGATGGTGGCCTAATTTCAAAGCAAAAAAATGTAGCTATTGCCTCTCAGAAAGTAGAAGAAAAAAGGATTGAAACTGATCTGCAACAAATTAATGAACAAGTAAGTAGTTTGTTTTTTGGAGTTTTGTTAGCTTCAAAACAAAAAGAGAATGCTAAGCTTGTATTAAAAGAAATTTTATCTAAAATAGAAAAAACAAAGGGAGCTATCGCCAATGGAGTTGCTATAAAAAGTAATCTCCTGGGGTTATTGGCAAAAAAACTTGAAATAGATCAGCAAATAGTAGAAATAGCAAGCAGAAAAAAATCAGGGATAGAAGCCTTAGGATTACTAACAGGTGAAACGATTCCATTAGATGCATCTTTTGAAACGCCAGTTTTTTCAACCATCAATTTTGAAGAGAATAATCGGCTCGAACTTGATTTAATTGAAGCCCAAAATGTAAATTTATTTGCTTCAGAACAAGTAGTAAAAGCCAAGTATTCACCTAAACTCTCCCTGTTTGCCTCAAGTGGTTATGGGAGGCCTGCATTGAATTTTTTAGCTCGGGATTTCAATACTTTTTTTATTGGAGGTATTTCGTTTAAAATGCCTTTGAGTCAACTATATAGTGGCGGTCTTTCGGCTGAAATTCAACAATTAAAAATTAATCAACTTAAGTTAGGTAAACAAAAGGACAATTTTTTGTTGGTTTCAAAATTAAAAACTAATGCCTTAATAAATGATATTAGTCGACTCGAAGACCTCATTAAAAGCGATTCTGAATTAATTGCCATAAGAGAACAAATTAGATTGGTTGCTGAAGCACAATTAGAAAATGGAATTATTACCACTTCTGATTATCTCACCGAACTCAACAATGAAGATTTTGCAAGGCAGACATTTACGATTCATCAAATTCAATTATTACAAATTAAACAAAACCTAAAGCTTGCTTTGGGGCAATAAAATAAATTTCAAATATGAAAAAATTTGTTTTTTTTATTTCTTTACAGGCTTTTTTTATAGGTTTTCAATCTTGTAATTCTAATGAAAATTCCTCAGATGCTTCAGGCGTTTTTGAGGCAACTGAAACTATAATTTCAGCAGAGAGTTCAGGCAGATTGATAGATTTTAAAGTGGAGGAAGGACAAGATTTAGCCGTGGGCGAACAAGTTGGAAACATAGATTGTGAAAATTTAGGGTTTCAAAAAGCTCAAGTTGTTGCTAGTAAAAATGCATTAAAATTAAAGCAAACAAGTGCTATGCCCCAAGTAGAAATTTTACAGGAGCAGCTAATAACACTTCATAAAACTGTAGCACCATTAAAACAGCAAATGATTCTTTTGCAAAAAGAACAAAAAAGAGTGGAAAGCCTTGTGAAAGTTGAGGCCGTACCAACTAAACAACTCGATGATTTAGTTGGTCAAATAGAAGTATTAAAAAAGCAAATCGAAGCTTCAGAAAGTCAATTTAATGTGATCCGTCAACAAATAAAATCTCAAGAACAACTGGTGGCAATTCAAAACAGGGCTATTATGAGTGAGCAGCAGCCCTTGAGTGAAAGATTAGCCCAGATGGACAATCTAATAAGTAAGTGTTTAGTAATTAATCCTTTAGAAGGTACTGTATTGATAAAATATGCTGAAAAAGACGAAGTGGTTAACCCTGGTAAAGCTTTATATAAGATAGCCAATTTAAAGGAAATGGTTTTACGAACTTATATTACTGGTGGTCAACTTTCAATGGTTAAAATAAATCAACCGGTAAAAATTTTGGTGGACAACGGTAAAGAGGGTTTCAAAGAATTGCCAGGAACTATTTCTTATATTTCAAGCAAAGCAGAATTTACTCCAAAAACCATTCAAACAAAAGATGAAAGAGCCAATTTAGTGTATGCTGTAAAAGTAAAAGTGAAAAATAATGGCTTTTTGAAAATAGGAATGTATGGCGAATTAAAATTTTGAAATGGCGGAAGTTATCATTAAAAATATTGTAAAAACGTACACAAATGCTAGCGTTCTAGCTTTAAACAATGTTAGTTTAACAATAGCACCTGGTGAGCTTTTTGGCTTAATTGGTCCAGACGGTGCGGGTAAAACTACTCTTTTTAGGATTCTTGCCACTTTACTTATTCCAGATAGTGGCTCAGCAAAAGTTTCAGGTTTTGATACGATAAAAGACTATCAAGCCATAAGAAAAATTGTGGGGTATATGCCAGGAAAATTTTCTTTATATCAAGATTTGACGGTTGAAGAAAATCTAAATTTTTTTGCCACTGTTTTTAATACAAGTTTAGAAAAAAATCAGTATTTAATTGATGAAATATATTCGCAGATTGCCCCATTTAAAAAACGTTTAGCAGGCAAACTTTCGGGTGGAATGAAACAAAAATTGGCACTTTGCTGCGCCTTAATTCATGAGCCAAGAATATTGCTTCTAGACGAACCCACCACAGGCGTAGATCCGGTATCAAGGAAAGAATTTTGGGATATGCTAGATAGACTAAAAAATAGAGGAATCACCATTATTGTTTCTACCCCCTACATGGATGAAGCCAGTAGATGCGATAGAATAGCTCTTATACAAAAAGGGAAGATATTAGAAGTGGAAACCCTAGAAAACATTAAATTGAAGCACAATAACCCATTATTTGCTGTTCAAAGCCCCAATAGGCATACGTTAATCGCTGAAATTAGAAGTTTTAAAAACACCAAAAGTTGTTTTGCATTTGGTGAAACCAATCATGTAAGTTTTGTAAATGGTATCGATGATTTTGAATTGCTTAAGGAATATTTAAAGGAAAAAGGACTTACAGATATAGTAAGCAGTCAGATAGCTCCCGGCATAGAAGATATTTTTATCCAACTAATTTTAGAAAATGAAGCTATCAATGCCTGAGCCTGTAATAGTTGCCAATCTATTGACAAAAAAATTCGGTGATTTTGTTGCGGTAGATGCTATCACATTTAAAATTGATGCGGGTGAAATTTTTGGTTTTTTAGGAGCTAACGGAGCAGGTAAAACTACAGCTATGAAAATATTGTGTGGCCTGCTTAGCCCAAGCTCAGGCCAAGCTAGCGTAGCAGGTTTTGATGTTTACAAACAGAATGAAGAAATCAAAAAGCATATTGGCTATATGAGTCAAAAATTTTCACTTTATGAAAACCTGACTGTTAAGGAAAACATCAGATTTTTTGGTGGAATTTATGGTATTAGACGAAAGGAGCTATATGAGAAAACAGATGATCTGATTTTTAGACTGGGTTTAGAAAAAGAGTCCAATAAATTAGTGAGAACCTTGCCTTTGGGTTGGAAACAAAAAATTGCATTTTCCGTGGCTATTTTACATGAGCCTAAAGTGGTTTTCTTAGACGAGCCTACGGGAGGAGTGGACCCAATTACTCGGCGACAATTTTGGGATATGATTTATGAAGCCGCAAGTAGGGGCATAACCATTTTTGTTACTACGCATTATATGGACGAAGCAGAATATTGTGATAGAGTTTCTATAATGGTGGATGGGGCTATAGTTGCATTAGATAAGCCTTCAGAAATGAAACGAAAATTTGAGGGAAAAGACATGGACGCTGTTTTTTTACAATTGGCGAGAAATGCCAAAAGAAGCGATTAAAAAAAATGAAAATATTTATTGCATTTGTAAGAAAAGAATTTTGGCATGTGTTGCGAGACAAACGCAGCTTAGTAATTCTTTTTGGTTTGCCAATAGTAATGATGCTGCTATTCGGTTTTGCCCTTTCTTCAGAAGTAAAAAATTCAAATATAGCAATTTTAGATTTTTCTAATGACGCTGCTACAAAGCTGCTCATAGATAGATTAGACCAAAGTCAGTTTTTTTCTGTTCAAAAAAAGCTAGCATCAGAAAAAGAACTTGAAGGTGTTTTTAGAAAAGGAGAAGCAAGAATGATTGTGATTTTTCCAGAGAAATTTAGTCAAACTTTACAACATGGCAAATCAGCCCAAATTAGACTTGTTGGAGATGCCTCCGACCCCAATACCTCAAATATTGTAATTAATTACGCCACGGCTATTATAAAATCCTATCAAAATGAGCTGTTTGGATTGCAGAAAATGCCTTATCAAATCGAAATAGAAAGTAGGATGTTGTATAATCCACAATTAAAAAGCTCTTATAACTTTGTCCCGGGTGTAATGACTTTAATTTTGATGTTGCTTGGATCTATGATGACTTCAGTGTCAATAGTAAAAGAAAAGGAAATGGGCACTATGGAAGTACTTTTGGTGTCACCAATGAAACCCTTAATGGTGGTTTTTAGTAAAGCGGTTCCTTATTTAATTCTTTGCTTTATTGATGTTATTTTAATAATAATAATGTCGGTATATGTTTTAAAAATGCCTGTCGCAGGGAGTATTTCATTGTTATTATTAGAAAGCTTTTTGTTTATTCTTACTACTTTGTCTTTAGGCCTTTTGATTTCTGCTTTGGTTGATTCACAACAGGTTGCCATGTTTATTTCTTTGGTTGGCTTTTTAATGCCTGCTTTGGTTTTTAGTGGTTTTATGTTTCCAATCGAAAATATGCCTAAGTCACTTCAAGTAATTAGTAATGTTGTGCCAACAAAATGGTATTACAGTATTGTAAAAGCAATAATGGTAAAAGGTCTCGGATTTGAATATGTAGTAAATCAAACTCTCATATTGATTTCGATGACTATTTTTTTCTTGGGACTCGCTATCAAAAAGTTTAAAGTACGGTTAGAATGAGGAATGTCTTAAATAGGATAATTAGGGAAAAAGAACTGGAATTTAATGTAGAATTCTCATGAATAACTTGTTTTTTTTACTTCAAAAAGAATTTAAGCAGATTTTTAGGAATCCTGCCATACTTCGTATGATTTTAATGATGCCAATCATTCAGCTTATCATTATTCCATTGGCAGCAGATTATGAAATTAAACATATTTCTATTTCTGTAGTTGACTTAGATCATTCAACCTATTCGAAACGCTTAAGCCAAAAGCTTTCTGCTTCTGGATATTTTGAGTTAAAAGAATATTCGTCCTCTTATTTTAAATCTATAAAAACAGTAGCTGATGGCGAAACAGACATCATTCTTACTATTCCATCTCACTTTGAAAAAAACTTAATTAAAGAAAACAAAAACAAGATTCACTTAGCGGTTGATGCTGTAAACGGTATAAGAGCCGGTTTAGGAATCGCATATGCTGGTCAAATAATTTTGGATTTTAACAATGAAATTAGAGAAGAATGGGTACAGTTGCCTCGATTAGTGGATCTTCCTCAAATTGAAGTTACCTCTGCAAATTGGTATAATCCCCACATTAACTATCGCCTTTTTATGGTTCCTGGGATACTAGCCATTTTAGTAACAATGGTTGGCAGTTTTCTTACCGCCTTAAACATTGTGGCTGAAAAGGAGGTAGGTACAATAGAACAATTAAATGTTTCACCAATAAAAAAATATCAATTTATTTTAGGTAAACTTATCCCTTTTTGGGTTTTGGGAATGATATCTATTACGCTCGGGATGATTTTCGCCTTTTTGATATTTGGAATAGTTCCTATAGGTTCTTATTTAACAATCTATGCTTATGCTGCGGTTTATCTTTTGGGTGTTTTAGGAATAGGCCTTTTAGTCAGTACTTTTTCTGACACACAACAACAAGCCACACTTTTTGCGTTTTTTTTTATGATGATTTTTATTCTCTTGGGCGGACTTTACACTCCAATAGAAAGCATGCCTAAATGGGCACAATACATCACAAAGTTTAATCCGCCCGCATATTTTATTAAAGTTATTAGAGCAATATTTATTAAGGGAAGTACTTTCACAGATTTGCTGCCAGAATTTTATGCTATGTGTGCTTTTGCCATAGGCTTTAATTGGTTAGCTATTAGAAACTATAAAAAACGAAGTACCTAAATTTCTTCTAATACTAGATAGATGTATTGCTTTTGGTAAAATACTTTTAACAGGCATTCGGAAAATTATTTTCTTTTAATCTTAAATTCTTTAATTTGCTGTTAAAATATAAAATAAAATTTAATGAAGTCGATCACGCTTTCTTTTTGGATGTTAATTTTTTGCAATATTTTGGCTTTTTCTCAAAGTAAATCCATTATAAGTACGCCAAATGCTCCAATACCTATAGCTCCATACAGTCAAGCTGTTAAATCCAAAGGGATGATTTATGTTGCAGGACAAATTGGATTAAGTCCAGTGGATAGAAAACTTGTAGAAGGGGGGATAGAGCCAGAAACTAAACAAATTATGGAAAACATTAAGGCCATTTTACAGGCCGCAAAAGTTGGTTTAGAAGAAATTGTGAATACTACAATTTACATCAAAGATTTATCAAATTTCTCGAAAGTAAATGCTATCTATGGCTCCTATTTTAAATCGAATTTCCCTGCCCGCACTACAGTTGGTGTTGCTGATTTACCTGGGGGTGCCAGCATAGAAATTGCGGTAATAGCGACAGAAAAACCATACAAAAAATAATTGCTATAAAATGTATTAGAATTCAAACAATTTTAACTGGATTGAGTCTTACCTAAGAATATTTAAAGGTTATTTGACGTTAATACTAGAATAATTAAATTATTTTTGAATTTGTAGCTGAAATATGTAGTCTTTACCTAATTTTTAATAGATTTCTTAAGCCAAAGCACAAAAATCAAATAAATTAAAAGCGCTTAAATGAAAAAAAAGTATTATATAATTTTATTATTGTTATCATTCCCTTTCTTGAGCTTTGCTACCCATTTAAGAGCCGGCGAAATAACGGCGAAAAGAGTATCCAATACTACACTAACCTACAAAATTACGCTTACAACTTATACAGATCAGATCAACGGGAAAGCAGCTAACGATGGGCAAGAAACAGTAAGCTTTTATTTTGGTTTTGCTCCCGGTAAAGTGGAGGCCTTTAAAGTAAGCAGAAAGAAAAAAACATTGATAGGACCTGCCACTATTTGTAATGTATATGATACCACATACACCTATCCTGCACCTGGTATTTTTACCATAAGTTGTGGTATTGTCAATAGAAACGAACGTACAATTAATCTACCCCAGCCTTCCGAAAACATTAGTTTTTTTGTCCAATCTACTATTGTCATTAGTTCCAGTTTTGGCTTAAATAGTACACCAGTTTTATTGAACATTCCTTTAGATTCTGCTGCAGTAGGTAAAAAGTTCATTCATAATCCTGGGGCATTTGATATTGATGGTGATAGTTTATCTTATAAATTATCAATTCCCCAAAGGGATAAAGGCACCGATACCGGAGTCGGGGAGTTTATTCCAGGCTATAGAGACCCTAGTACTGTGGGAACTGTTCCAATAACCAACGAAACGAATACCGGACCCGCTACATTTAAAATTGATGCTGTTACTGGAGATTTGGTGTGGGATGCCCCCAAAGAAATAGGGCAATACAATGTGGCATTTATTATTGAAGAATGGCGAAAAGCACCTGACGGGAGTTATATAAAAATTGGTGAAATCGTCAGAGACATGCAAATTATTGTCGTAGAATCTAATAACAATAGGCCCGAACTCATTCTTCCGCCAGACATTTGTATTGAGGCGGGTAAAAAAATAGAGTTTGAAGTCCAGGGAAAAGACAAAGACAACCAAATTCTTAATCTGTCTACTTCAGGGGGTGTCTATAACTTAGATGCCAATGGTGCTTTTTTTAAATTTATAGAGCCAGAAGGAGCAGTATTTAAAACTACAAATTCAAAAAGCCCCGTTAAAGGCACCTTCACTTGGAATACCAACTGTTCGCACGTTAGGGATCAGAGCTATGGGGTTTTGTTTAAAGTTGAAGATAATCCAGGAAGATTTCTTACACAGTTAGTCGATATTAAAACTTTAAAAATAAAAGTTGTTCCTCCTAGACCAATCGGTTTAGTTGCCAAACAAGCCACCGAAGGCATTATTCTAAACTGGAAACCTGTGACTTCCTGTAAAGTCTCTGGTAATATTTTGGTTTATAGAAAGAGTGGATGCAGTGGATTAAATCCAGGAGATTGTACCGCTGGCATTCCAGCTGATTGGGGATATACTTTGATAGCTACATTAACCACTGCTGACAGTACATTTATAGATAAAAGTGCGGAAAAAGGGGCTATTTATAGCTATCGATTGGTTACAGATTTACAGGTAAATCAGTTTTTGAAAATGCAAAGTGCACCTTCTACTGAATTTTGTATTGGTAGTGAGATTAAATCTGGAATGACCGTATTGACCAATGTGAGTATTGATGAAACAGACGCTAAAACAGGAAAAATAACTGTGAAATGGACTCGCCCTTTAGGTTTTTCAAAAGAAGATTTTAAAGGCCCCTATCAGTATAAATTATATAGAGCTGTGGGTTTAGGGGGCGAAACCTATGAATTAGTTAAAACACAAAATACCGTGTTGGGCACGGCCCCAGACACTTTATTTGTTGATAATGGCTTGAATACAAAAGATCTTATTTACAGATATAAATTAGAGTTTTTTAATGAAGGCACTAAATTGTACGGTACTACCGCCGCTGCGTCTTCTGTAAGAATTAAGGCTGTGCCAGACGACAAATCAGTAAGACTGACGTGGGAAGCCAATGTGCCATGGTCAAATGATAATAAAACACATTTTTTATATAGAGAAGATAAGCTCAAACCAGGTAGCTTTAACTTAATTACAAAAATAAAAGTTACAGGGGCAAGTACCTATCTTTATAATGATTTTGGATTGGATAAAGAGCCTTCTGATGGAGATATAACGTATGACATTCAAAATGGGGAGACGTATTGTTATAAAGTGGTAACTTTTGGAAGCTATGAGCAACTGCCAAGTTTGGGAGTACTGGAAAACTCTTCTCAGATAATATGCGTGAGCCCAACGGATAGAACGCCCCCTTGTGCACCAGTGATTACTGCCACAACTATAAGCTGTGAGACCCTAAGTGCCAAAAGTTTTTGTGAAGAAAGTACTTTTATAAATAAGATTTTCTGGAACACTTCTGAAACTGTCGCAGGCAAAACATGTAGGCAAGATTTAATTTCCTACAAAATCTATTATGCTAGATATCAAGATGTAGAGCCGGCATTAATAGCAGTACAAGCCGCCTCATTGGGCAAAGTTTTCAATCATCGGAGGAATTCTAAAGATGGTTTTGCTGGCTGCTACTATATTTCTTCGGTTAGCAGTTTAAATATTGAAAGTGGTTTTAGTAATAAAATATGTTTCGACAACTGCGAGACCATAAGCTTCCCGAATGTTTTTAGTCCCAATGGCGATGGAAGCAATGATACGTTTTCGCCCATGAAATGTCCAGCATTTATTAAAGAAATACGCTATGAAATATTTAATTCTGCAGGAGTAAAAGTTGCGGAAGGCAAAGGGCAAAATATGGACTGGGATGGCAAAAACACTTCAGGCAAAGAAATGCCTTCTGGGCCTTATTATTACATCATTAATGTTGATTTCGAAAAATTAGACAAAGCAGGTACCTCGAAAAGTTATAAAGGTTGGGTGAATTTGATAAGGTAATGTTCAAAAAAGCAATGCCAGGGATATTACAAGGCGTAACTTTTTATCTTTGAGGTGTTGTTTTTTTGTATTCTTAGTTATCGAATACGATTCGTATTAAATCTCTTTGGTAGTCTGTGTATTCTAAAATTTAAATCTTTTATAGCTAAGGTTATTTCTGTGGTATAAATTTTTCGTTCCTAATCAGACTTTTTAATTTCCTAATTATTTTCTTTTTTTGATTCCAAATCAAACAATTATTTGAAATATAGGGGGTTTAATGCTTTTTTTGAGATTTAGCTTTGTGAACTTTGTGAAAAACCCTTGTGAACTTAGTGGTAAAATAAGGGAAAAGTAAATCACAATGTGCACAAAGGAAATATCATAAGGAACACAAGACTGTGGGTGTGGAATGATATTCTTTCGGCTTAGTATGTTGGCTATTTCTCTTTTCAGGGCCGACCTGCGGTCTGACCGTTGTACTGCAAGTGA